>NZ_JBFXGG010000138.1:0-7286 GCF_050178255.1 Desulfococcus sp.
TTGAAATTTATTCTCCGGACCTTCCCTCTTTTCGATGTTATCGACGACCTGGTTCGTCAAGCCAGGGTTCCTTACCCTCTGGGATTTTTTGTGCTTCTCTCGGTGGTGTTGGCCGTATTGGGGTATGCAGGAGGGGTGCTGCTTAACGCACGGCCCCTCTTGGCGGTTCTGCTGGGGCTGATATTGGCTGTTGCGCCGTTTTTCCATCTCAAGCTCAAGAAAGAGGCGCGACTGAAAAAATTCAGACAGCAGCTTCCCGAAGGTCTGGATCTCATCGCCCGGGCCCTGAGGGCCGGGCACGCATTTTCCAACGGCTTGAAGCTGGCTTCGGAGGAATTCGACGACCCCCTGGGCACCGAACTCAAGGAGACCATCGATGAAATCAACTATGGGCTCAGCAACCCCGAGGCCCTCAAAAACTTCGGTCGGCGGGTGGACTGCCAGGACCTGAACTTTTTTATCATCGCGGTCATCATCCAGCAGGAATCCGGGGGAAACCTGTCGGAGATCATCGAAAACATCACTCACATTATCCGGGAGCGGTTCAAGTTTTACGACAAGGTTCGCGCCCTTACCGCTGAAGGCCGCCTCTCCGCGCTCATTATCGCCGTTGCGCCTTTTTTTCTCTTTGCTTATTTCTATTTCACCAACCCGGACTATCTGGAGTTACTGTTGACCCACGATGTCGGCAGGTTCATGCTCGTGTTTGCCGCAGTAATGATGGTGATCGGTATATGGGTCATCAAGAAAATTGTCGATATCGAAGTCTGAAAGGGAGGGGCAACCATGACACCACTGTTTGACATGCCGGTATTGGCATCGGCAATTGTTTTTATAAGCATCCTGCTCTTGATAATGGGCATCCTGCAGGCCTATCGCCTGATGGCCCAGAAAGGCAAGGTCATCGAGAAGATACGCTCGGCCGGAGAAAGTGTTGATATTTCCCAAAATGATATGCTTCTTATCAATAGGGTTAACTCCTCCAAAGGACGATTTCAGAGCATTCTGCACGTTCTGGGATTCGTAGGTAAGCGGGTCGCCGGCGAGAAAACAGACGAATACGCCGCGTCGCGCATCAAATTCTTCAATGCCGGGATCCGCCGAAAAAATGCCGCCCACATCTTCTGGGGCGCCAAGATCGTGTTTTCCGTAGGCTTGATGCTGCTTTTTCTGATGATGCAGCTGATGTTTTTCAAGGGAATGACTTTCACCATTATCCTTCTGATGTGTGTGGGGTTTGCCTACATGGGGCTCTATCTCCCCGAGATCTGGCTGGATTTGAAGATTGCCAAAAGAAAGGAGCAGATCTTCAAGGGGCTTCCCGACGCCCTGGACTTGATGGTGGTCTGCGTCGAGGCCGGCATGGACCTCAACGCCGCCATCAACAAGGTGGCCGAGGAGCTTTACCTGACCTGTCCGCCTTTGAGCGAGGAGTTCAAGATCATGAGTCTGGAGACCCGGGCGGGCAAATCGCGGCAGAGCGCCCTTCGAAACCTTGGCATGCGGGTGGGCCTGGATGAAATGAACAATCTCGTAACCATGCTCATCCAGACCGACAAATTCGGCACCAGCTCCGCCCAGGCCCTCCGCGTTTATTCCGACACCTCCCGCGCCAAGCGGTTTTCCATTGCCGAGGAAAAGGCGGCCAAGCTCGGTGTCAAGATCCTGTTCCCGCTGATTTTTTTCATCATGCCGGCTGTCTTTGTCGTGTTGGTTGGACCGGGATTGATTCGAGTTTACGAAACGCTCATTGCCAATTAAGGGCAAGTCAGGAGCATAGGGATGCAACGATTACGAAGGGTGCCATTATTGAATATCACCGAATTTTTTGCAGGAATCGTATCGGTATGTCTTCTTTGGGGATGTGCCGGCGATCCCAATCTTTCCGGCGCCAGGACGACCCCCTATCAACTGGCGGCGGCCGAGGCCCTTTCGGAGCCCGACCCGGCTGATATGGAAACCGTTGCCAATCTTTCGCCCCAGGAGCTGGAGGAGCGGGGGGACGCTGAATACCGTCGGAACAACCTGCCCATGGCCGTGGTCCGATACGAACAGGCCCTTCGGAAATCTCCCAACCGTATCTCCGCCCATTACAAAAAAGGGGTGGCCCTGGCGGCGGGCAATGCGAACACCGAGGCTATCCAGGCTTTTCAGGCGGTCATCGACCGGGATCCGGGGCATGCTCTTGCCTATCAGGGCCTGGGAAGGGCCTGTTTTCTTCAAAAAGAATACCCGAAGGCTGAAAAAGCCTTCAAGACGGCTGTTTTTCTGAATCCCGACCTCTGGAAATCCCACAATTTCCTGGGCATCATCAGCGATTATTCAGGACGGTACGACGCCGCCGTCACCCACTACCTGGCCGCCGTCCGCCTCAAGCCTGACGAAGGCATGCTCTACAACAACCTCGGCGTCGCCCAGACCATGACCGGCCAACATGACGCGGCAGTGCAATCCTTCAACAAGGCCCGGGCCGCCGGGTACACCCATCCAAAGCTCTACAACAACCTCGGCATGGCCCTCGCCAATGCCGGCCGCTACGATGAGGCCCTCCAGGCATTTACCCAAAGCGGCGGCGCGGCCCAGGCATACAACAATATGGGATGCGTCTATCTGAGCCGAGGCCGGAAAGGCGAGGCGATCCAATGCTTTGAAACGGCGATCCGGCTCAACCCGGACTTCTACGAAACCGCTGCCGAGAATTTGCGGAGGGCGAAGAGCGCTCAGACAGCGCCTTCCCCGGCAACGCCGGCCTTGAAAAGCCCGCCTCAAACTCTTCTGAAACCCATGGAGATCGATTGATTCGCGACAAATTGTGAATAAACGGGAGGTTCGATCTCCGTGCCGTCAGAATGGCCGATGAAAAAATCCGGTGGTGTAGAGGTACAGACCCAGCACGATGCAAAAGACGATGAAAGCGCCGACGATCTGCTTCAGCCAATAGCCGATGGTGACGGCCACAATGCCGAACAGCATGAAAAAGGCCTTGGTCTGGAGGGTGTCGGGGAAACGGACGTAAAGATCGCTGAAGAGGTTTGACAGCATTTCAATTGCCCTGTGCTTGGGGTGAGCGCGGATGGTTCGATGATTTCCAACAAGATACCACAGCCGATTCACGGCTGTAATTATGCATAAAATCAGGCTGAAGTCCACCATTCTTTCAAAAACGATACGCAACATACTACAGCGACGTTTATGACAATGATCGGAAAGCGGCTGCAGGCTGAAAGGAATACAGGCACCGTTTGGCGCGAACGCACCCCTTCAGGCTTCAGTCTCTATAAACCGTACGGAGCGCCGGCCGGACCCCCCATGTACCGGCCCATAAATACCGAAAGTTGAATCCGAAAATAGAAGGAGAGGGGATATGAAAAAGGTTTTGGGGAAGCGGCTGTTGGAGGAAGGACTTGTCACCGGCGCCGATCTTCAGGCGGCCCTGGACCGCATGCGCACCTACGGCGGACGGCTGGGCAGCAACTTGGTCGCCCTCGGGCGGATCACCGAGGCGGACCTGGCCCGTTTTTTCGATTTTACCCCAAAACCGCCCAGGAAACCGGCTGAAACCCATCTGGATGAAAACGTCCTCAGGGACCTGGTGTTGAAGCACGCCCTGATGACCAAGAAGTTTTCCATCCAGAGCATGGTGGGCAGGACCAAGCTTCACGCGAACGTCATCGCCGAGATTGTCGGCGCCCTGAAAAATGACGGGTTGATCGAAATCGCCAAAGGCAACACCTCGTTTTCCACGATGCTCTACGAATACAACATCACCGAAGTGGGGCTTCACATGGCCAACGGCCTTATGGAGGAGTGCCGGTACGTTGGGCCGGCCCCGGTTTCCCTGGAAGACTATCGCGAGGCCGTGGAAATCCAGACCATCAAGAGCCTCGACGTGACCGAGGCGGATATCCGGAAATCCTTCTCGGACATCGTCGTGAGCGAGACCATGTTTCAGCGGCTCGGGGCGGCCATCAATTCCGGCAAGCCCATTTTCCTGTACGGTCCGGCCGGCGGCGGCAAGACGACCATCGCGGAGTGCATCGGCAGGAGCCTGCCCGGAGAGATCTATATCCCGTATGCCCTGCTGGTGGGCGGGCAGATCATCGTCGTGTATGACCAGGTCAGCCATGAGGCCGTCCCACAGCCCAAAAAGGACGACGATGAGGGCCACGATCAGCGGTGGATTCGTGTCAAGCGGCCGATTGTCATGGCCGGCGGCGAGATGACCCTGAAAACCCTTGACCTGGAGTTCAACCCGAATTCAAAATACTATGAAGCGCCGTTGCAGGTGAAGGCCGGCAACGGTATATTCGTTGTCGACGATTTCGGCCGTCAGCTCATCGATCCCCAGAGCCTGCTGAACCGGTGGATTGTTCCCCTGGATCGTCGGGTGGACTTCCTCTCGCTTCACACCGGCATGAAATTCGAGATCCCCTTTGATCAACTGGTTATCTTCGCCACCAACCTCGAGCCTGAAAAACTGGCGGACGAAGCCTTTCTGAGGCGTCTGCGCTACAAGATCAAGATCAACTATCCTACCCCCAGGGAATATCGGCAAATCTTCGAGGCGGTCTGCGATGCTAACCGGCTGCCTCTGGACGAGGAGGTCTTCGACTACCTCATCCGAAAATACGACGACGCCGGCATCAAGCCCATTGGTTGTCATCCCCGGGACCTGGTGGATCACATGATCGACGAGGCCTATTTCAAGCGGAAACCGCCGGCTATCACCAGGGAGGCCGTCGATTTCGCCTGGATGAATTATTTTGTCGATCTGTAGGAGAAATCTCCGACGAAATGTGATATGAGCAAAAAATTGGTTATAACCGAGTTCATGAAAGTGGATGACCTCAATCGCTAAAGGAACAATTCCCATGAAAAAATGCCGTCACATCTCCCTGTCGCTGATCTGTGCGTTCTTTATCTGTGCCCTGTCGACCGTCACCAGCATTGCAGGCGACGCAACGCTTCTGGACTTTCAAAACGCGCTCGGCATTCAAACGGATACCGCCTTTTTAGGCATGCCGCTCTCGGACATCAGGGAAGGGGACGTCATCGATGCCGTGGTGGTCGACGCCTCTAAAATGGGCGGGTGCAAGCCGGGCGACAGGGTCAAACTCTTTTTCATGGGAGAGGATAAGTGGATGGTCAAGCACCTGGACAGCGGCAACGCCGTCGACATTGTCACCGTCCACCAGAACGGAACCCTGAAGTTAGCCAAAACCGGAACCTACACACCGGCGACATCCGAAACCGCGCCGGCACCGACGACTTCGAATATGGATGACAGTCGGCATTTGACCGCCGTATTCAAGGCCGGTGGCTACTTCCCCAACAACGATCTGGATGATTTTGATACGGGGTTCAACGCCGAACTTGCCTTGAACCGCTATCTTTCGCCTTATTTCGCCCTGGAAGCGAGCATCGGGTATGCCAACACCGACGACGCCGCAAACGGGAATTTTTACGCTGTCGTAAATAATGATGTTTACACGATTCCGGCCCGAGCGGACGCCGACATTCATATCATCCCCGTAACGGCCAGTGCCAAGGGGGTGTTGCCGTTCAACCAGGGGGAGGTTTACCTGGGCGGGGGCCTGGGGGTATATTATGTTTATGGGGATTTTGATATCCAGGTTGCCGGTTTTGAAGTTACCGCCGACGACCATGATGCCGTTCTCGGTGCGCATATTGTGGCGGGGTTGAATATCAACATCGATAAAAGGGTGTTCCTCGGTATCGAGGGAAAGCGTATCTTTACGGATGAAGCGGAGTTAAGCGATACCATCGAAGATATTCCCATCGAGGCGGAATTCGACCTGAACGGCTACACATTGACAGGTCAGATCGGATACCGCTTTTAATCCCGGCCTTTGACGGGGTATGGGACATCGTTTGGTGGGGTGCGGGATCAGGGCGGACACACAGGTCCGCCCCTACGTTGACCGTGATTCCATACGATCCGACGTCGTGATCTGGGTTTGCCGCAACAGGCCCGCATATCGCGGTTGGTTTTCGGATTCCCGTAGGGGCGGACCTGTGTGTCCGCCCTTTTTGCTTCAGCCTCCCAATTTTTTTCGGGAACCCCAACAAAAAGCTTGACACCCTCAAACGGTTCCCGTAAACAGAGACAGTATTGCATTTTTTGTAAGTTATCATCAAAAGAGGATTATATACTTAAATGAACCCCTATGCCGGCAGCGTGTATTATTTCTGGTTTTATTTTTACGGCACCGCACGTCTGCCTGGGGTTCGCTGAGGTATACACACACATAACGAAGCGAAAGAGCCGAGGGCAGACCCGCCCGCGGCTCTTTTTTTTACTTAAAAAGGCCGCGGGGAGAAAAAACATCCCGGCGGCCTTTTTCGTTTCCTTAACCCAAAAGGAGACCCGACCATGAGCCCCGAAATGCAACGCACCTACGATGTCCGCGTCAAGGAATTCATCCCACTGCTGCCGCCCCAGGCACTGAAGGAGGAGATTCCCATCAGCTGGACGGCCGGCGACACGGTCATCGCCGGACGGAAGGCGATCGAGCGCATCCTGCACAAGGAAGATCCCCGCCTTCTGGTGATCACCGGCCCCTGTTCCATCCACAATGAGGAGGAGGCGCTCGAGTATGCCGAACGGCTGAATGTCCTGCGGGAGGCCGTTTCGGAAACCATATGCATCGTCATGCGCGTCTATTTCGAAAAACCCCGCACCAATGTGGGCTGGAAGGGTATGATCAACGATCCTTACATGGATGGTTCCTGCGACATTGTCGAGGGCCTCAGAAGGGCGCGGCGCCTCCTCCTGAAGATCACCGAGATGGGGATGCCCACGGCCACGGAAATGCTCGATCCCATTTCGCCCCAATACATCGCGGGGCTGGTCTGCTGGTCCGCCATCGGGGCGCGCACCACGGAATCCCAGACCCACCGCGAGATGGCCAGCGGCCTTTCCATGCCTGTCGGGTTCAAGAACTGCACCGACGGCGGCTTGACAACGGCGGTGAACGCCATGATCGCGGCGGGGAGCCCGCAGAGTTTCCTGGGCATCGATGCCGACGGCAGAAGCGCCGTCGTCAAAACCACCGGGAATCAGTACGCCCACATCGTTCTGCGGGGCGGACGTCGACCCAACTACGATTCGGTCAGCATCCGGGAGGCCGTGGACCAGCTCCGGGCGAAAAACCTTCTGGAGGCCATCATCGTCGACTGTTCCCATGCCAACTCCAGCAAGAAATACCAGAACCAGGCCCGGGTGTGGCAGGACTGCATCAACCAGCGCCTGGACGGCAACGACG
>NZ_JBFXGG010000139.1:0-7172 GCF_050178255.1 Desulfococcus sp.
ATGATTTTGCGCTTGAGCTGGAACATGATGACGAGGATTATAAGTGCGAAGAGGATTATCCCTGTGATGCGCAAACGTCCCTTGTCGAGGAGTGCCTGAACGTCATGGTTCAACTTCGAAATGATTCGGTCCGGAAGATCGCCTATATAATCGTCCAGGCGGGTGATGTCGAAGGCATCCAAACCCGGCTCACCGCGTTTGAAGAGATCTTCCTTCTTCTTTTTCGATATGGCGTTATCAAACGTGTCTTCCATGACGGAGAGCCGGTCATGAGCCGCTTTCAGCTTTTCTTCAGATGCTTCATATGTATCGACGATCTTCCGGAGCATTTCCTTTTCGGTATTGAGCAGGTCGTCAAGTGTCTCGATCCGTCGGATCAGCTTGACGGTGATCGGGGTATCGGACTTTCCTTCCCGAATCGTCGCGAGATTTTCTTGATTCAGAAGAATCTGTTCCTCCACCCTTGCGAGTTGCGTCGCCGCAGCTGTCCTTTCGTCACGGGCCTGAGCCATCATCTCGGACAGGTTCGTCATCACGGCATCGCTGTCGCTTTTGGCCTGAAGGATGTCCTGAAGATCGGATGCCGGCTCGACAAGGAGGTTGGCATGGGCTGTTTGTTGGAGGGATGCGGCCCTCAGCAGGATATCGATCGTCTTTTTGTATCGATCGAGGGCGGTGAATCGTGCCTTCAACGCCTTGATTTCGTCTGCTTCCGTGGTCAGGGCGGTTTCCACCAGTTGCCGGATATTTTCGTAAGGCACGGCGACGGTTGCATCCGAGGATGAATGATCTTCCCCGGGTGCCCCTTGAGCCGAAAATCCAAAGCCCATCTCTAACAAAGATATAATGATCAGTCCGACGATGGTGACATACATCCTTTTACAGAGCATCGTTCCTCCTTGACGGATGTCCTGGAATCCATAACAATCCGACGTTTCGACCGGCATATCGCATCGACGGTGTCAGGGGATTCTTAAATTTCGGTTTTCAACTATGGTACTCAACTATCGACTTTCTCAGGCCGGTGCCGATCACCATCATGAACGTCGACAGTTGAATATGGTAAACGGAAAGCGGCACCGGCCTATGAACACCGAAAGTTGAATCAATACCATATCGGAAAATTCAGGAAGGATACAACCGGTAACTCAACTGTATTTTCGTGATAGTGACCGGAAAGAGGGGCCGGCTTCGGCCTGTGAACACCGAAAGTCGAACATTGAAGCGTTGGCGCCGGGGGAGGGCGTTGAAAAAAGAGGGATCAGCGGCGATTTTTCGGTCAGGATGAAGCCTTGCCAAAGGTGTCTGAAAAGCTTTTGAGCACCTGGGGGGTCAGCAGATCGGCAAATCGGCGACCGTTTCGGCTGTTCTCTTTATAAAAATCGATACAGGCCTCGAGAACGTCCACCACCTCGTCTTCGGAAAACAATCCGGGTAGTTCCGATGCGAGCCGGGGGTGTCGCCCCAATTTTCCACCCAGAAGGATCTTGTATCCCCGGCAGCGTTCCGCAAGGGTGCCCGATGGGCAGGCCCAGACGCATCGGCCGCAGGAGAGGCATCGTTCAGGGTGGATGACGGGTTGCGCCGCATCCTCCGGCAACGCTATGGCGTCGTCGGGACAAGCTTCCCGGCAGGCGCCGCATCGGGTGCAGTCGGCATCCGTCAATTTCGGGGTTACTGCTGCGATGATGCCGAAGTCCTTGATTTGGGGTTGGGAGCAGGCGTTGGGACATTCCGCCAGGGTCACCCGGAATTCATGATGGAATTTGAGGGGTCCGTTCACCTGTTTTTTGAGAAAACTCAGCAGATCAGCTTTCCGGAGCAGGGATTCGAGGCGTTCCATGAGCCGACTGGTGTCCCCTGCCCGGTGGGGGCATCCTCCGGGACCGAAGCAGACGTCCAGCTGGTATCCCTTGACCTCGGATGCCATTCCCTTCAGGAATTTTGTACGGGTGCTGTTGACCTCAGCCAGACCGACCACTGTTTTGCCGCCGGCCCTGGCCTCGTTTTCAACCCGATGTCGGACTTTTTTTCGGACGAAAAAAGGAACCTTTCTGATCTCCGCTTCGGCTTCCGCCGTCCATTTCATGATGATCTCCTTCCTTTGGGAATCCGGTTTCATTTGTTTACTCAACTTTCGACTTTCACAGACCGTAGCTTTCCGGTCACCGTCATGAAAGTCGAACGTTGAGTGTTTTCTTTATATCGAAGGGTACTGCCGATGTCATTGACGTAGATCAAGAAAAGCGATTCCGGATGCAGCGGCCGGAAAAAACCATTGGATTCTCAATAACGGTTTTGATCTGACAAATTGATGGTGGAAAAGAGCTGAAGCCGCTTTTTCGGCGGTTTCTCCAGAATCCTGCGGGCCGCACGATATCTTGATTTCCAATATGGGTTGTCCAGACTGGATATCGTGATCCCTTTTTTCTTGGGCGAGGCATGCGTAAAACGGCCATTGCCGAGATAGATGCCGACATGACCGGTGTTGTTCCGAAACCTGAAGAAGATCAGATCACCGGGCTTCAGGGATTTCTCGGAAATCGGAATACCGGTCTTGATCTGCTCCGCCGTGGTTCTGGGAAGTTGAATACCGTACAGGTTTTCATAGAAGCGCATCGCGAATCCTGAACAATCGGTCCCGCTGTTGCTGCTTCCGCCGTGCCGGTAGGGAACACCTTGCCAGTTCTTGATTCCCTGCCAGAATCTGACGGAATCGGCATCCTGTTGAGCGACCGGTGGTTTGACCCGTAAGGGGAGGGCGCCGCAACCCACCAGAAACAAGGATGCCAGGATAATGACCGAGGCGATGGGAAAACGAATCGAGTTCATAACTCAACTTTCGACTTTCACAGGCCGGTGCCGGGAGGATATGGCCCGCGCCCGGCGCGATTCCGTTCAAGTACCGCTAAAGCCTGCTCCGGGCGGCCCGGAAACTCGCTGGCGCTCAAACAGTCCGGGCCGTCGATCCGATGATGCATTCGAGCGGTACCAACGGGAATGGGAAATCAGTTTCGGCGGCGGCCTTCGTTCGAAACGGGGTATGCGACGATTCTGTTGTCGAAGGTCTGTATATACCATTCGTTATGGCGTTTTTCAATCACATATTCGGGCAGAAGCGGAATCTTTCCGCCGCCCCCGGGCAAATCGATCATATACTGGGGTACGCACATACCCGATGTGTGCCCCCGAAGGGCCGACATGATGTCGAGTCCTTCGCGGACGGAGGTGCGGAAATGGCCGGTGCCCTTCACCAGATCCCCCTGGTGGATGTAGTAAGGTCTGACGCGGATGGCGAGGAGCTTTTGCATGAGGCGCCTCATCACGACGGGACTGTCGTTGACGCCTTTCAGCAGCACTGTCTGGCAGCCTAAGGGGATGCCCGCATCGGCGAGACGGGCACAGGCTTGCGTCGCGTTCGGCGTTATTTCCGCCGGGTGGTTGAACTGGATGTTGATGTAAAGCGGTGCGAAGGCCTTGAGTCGCCGGACAAGGGCTTCGGTGATCCGTTGGGGGAGGGTACAGGGGATCCGGGTATGGATCCGGAGAATTTCCACGTGAGGAATCCCCCGAAGCGGCTTTAAAATGTCTTCGATGAGATGGTCGTCCGAAAGCAGAAAAGGATCTCCTCCCGACAGAATGACATCCCGAATAGCCGGGGTTTCCTGGATATAGGCGATCCCGTTGTCAACAGCGCCGGGTTTCATCGCGTTCGGCTTTCCGACCTGTCGCTTCCGCATGCAGTGACGGCAGAAGAGGGCGCATTGGGAGGACACCAGGAAGACCACTCTGTCAGGATAGCGGTGGATCAGGCCGGGCACGGGCGACTGGGCTTCCTCCGCCAAAGGGTCGGCTTCGGGAAGGGTGTCTTCCAGCTCTGCCGGATCCGGAATTGCCTGTCGCCAGATGGGATCGCCGGGTTCGCGGATCAGGGAGAGAAAATAGGGATTGATCCGCATGGGGTATTGGTCGATAACGGGCAAAACGGTTTTTCGGGCGACGGGAAACCTGCGGCAGAGTTCATCGGCCGAGGTGACGCTTTCCGCGAGAAGATCCTGCCAGGGTCGATCGTTCATCATGCCTGAGTGTTGAAAGGATTGAATCGGGTGTCGATGTCGTAGACATCGATCCCCTCCCGACGTTTGAGAAAATTGACGATGCCGTAAGTAAACGGCGTCATGAGCGCTTCATAGACCGACTTGACGAGCCATTGGGTGGCGACAGCGGTGATGATGCCTGAAGGCGGGATCGTCCCTGCAAAGGCCAGGGTGATGAAAACGGTCGAATCGAGCCCCTGACCGACCAGTGTCGAGCCGATGGTCCGGGTCCAGAGCCAGCGTCCTCCGGTGGCGATCTTCATTTTGGCCAGAATATAGGCGTTGGTGAATTCCCCAACCAGGTAAGCGGCAAAGGAGGCCGCCAGCAGGCGGGGCGTATATCCCAGAATCCGGTCGTAGGCGGACTGGGCGTCCCAGAAGCCGGCTGCCGGCAGCATGCCTCCGATCCATATGGCCGCGACGGCGATCAGGTTGCAGCAGAACCCGAGCCAGATCACCCGGCGGGCCTGACGATATCCGTAGACTTCCGTCAGGATGTCGCCGACAATGTAGCTGACGGGAAAAATGATGACGGCTGCCGGCAGGATCCAGCCTGCGAAGCTGATCAACTTGACGGCGATGATATTGGCAGTGATGAGAGCGGTGATAAAAACGGCGGTCGTCGCAATGAACCATTGGGAATAAGAACCCTCAGCCGGTTTTTCCGGAAAGGGGTTGGCACTGGTCATGAAATCTTCCTTCGGTTGATGATAAAAAAACGGCCGGAGCCGTGCTCCGGCTTGATCAAAGGATTCGTCGGTCCTTCATACAGACTCCGGCTGAAAATTTCAAGAGAAGGGCTATTCAATACTTAACTCAACTTTCGACTTTGACAGGCCGTATCTATTCGCTCACATCATGAAAATCGAAAGTCGAATCAATATATATCCGGCACCTTCTCCCGGAGCTCGTTTTGCCACACAACGGCCTCGGCATCGCTGGGGGCCCGCCAGTCGCCGCGAGGGGAAAGGGATCCGCCCGAGCCCACCTTGGGTCCGTTGGGAACGGCCGATCGTTTGAATTGGCTGATTTTGAAGAATCGGTAGACAAAAAGATCGAGCCATTTCCTGATTTCGGAGAGGTCGTACTGATGCCGTTTTTGCGGGGGAATCAGATCGGACCACCGGCCCCGGCCCGCATCGCTCCAGGCGTGATGGGCGAGAAAAGCGACCTTGCTGGGCGCAAACCCGTAGCGGGTGATGTAAAAGAGATTGAAGTCCTGGAGTTCGTAGGGTCCGATCTTCTCTTCGGTTCGCTGGGCCGGTTGTTCAGCGTTTTCGGCACCGGCGGGGATCAACTCGGGCGAAATCTCGGTGTTCAGAACGGCCGTGAGCACTTCACCGGTTTCATCGTCGAACTGCCGGGTTTCGACGACCCATCGGATGAGGTGCTGGATCAAGGTCTTGGGCACCGAGGCATTGACGTTATAGTGGGACATGTGATCCCCGACGCCGTAAGTGGCCCACCCCAGAGCAAGCTCACTCAGATCGCCGGTGCCCAGGACCAGGGCGTGGTGAAGGTTGGCCAGACGGAAAAGATGGGAAGTCCGCTCCCCAGCCTGAACATTTTCGAAGGTGACGTCGTAAACCGGCTGATTCCGGGCAAAGGGATGATCGATGTCCCGCATCATCTGCATGGCCGACGGTCGGATGTCGAGTTCCGCGGCCGATACCGCCAGTGCCGCCATCAGCCTGAGGGCGTTTTCATGCGTGGCACGACTGGTGGCGAACCCGGGCATGGTGTAGGCGAGAATGTTCTTCCGGGGCAGGCCCAGGCGATCCATGGTCCTGGCGGCCACGATGAGGGCCTGAGTGGAGTCGAGCCCCCCGGAAACGCCGATCACCACCCGATCGATGCCCGATGCGGCAAGCCGCTTCATCAGGCCGTGGACCTGGATGTTGTAGGCCTCGTAACAGCGTTCGTCGCACTTGTCGGCCTCGCTGGGAACGAATGGAAAGCGCTCCACCCGACGGATCAGGGGAATGTCTCCGGTTGGAACGGCAAAATCGAAGGGAATCCGGCGAATGCCGGCAAGCCGGTCCCGATGAACGCCCACGGCGTCGTTGAAACTCGTCGTCCGCATCCGCTCCTGAACCAGGAGCTCCAGATCGATGTCCGCCAGCACGATCTGTTCGGTGTCGGAAAAGCGCTCCGATTGGGCCAGAAGTTCGTTGTTTTCATAAATCAGCGCATAACCGTCCCAGGCAAGATCCGTGGTCGACTCCCCGGGCCCGGCGGCGGAGTATAAATAGGCGGCCAGACATCTGCCCGACTGAACGGCGCAGAGGTTTCGTCGGTAATCGGCTTTGCCCACGGTGATGTTGCTGGCCGAGAGGTTGGCCAGGACCGTGGCGCCGGCAAGAGCAGTGTAGGTCGACGGGGGGATGGGGGTCCAGACATCTTCGCAGATCTCCACGGCCAGGCAAAAACCGGGAAAATTGTCGGCCTCGAAGATCAAATCGGCGCCGAAGGGAACGGTATGTCCCATCAGGCGAACCTCCCGGGAGACGGCGTTCATTCCGGAGGTGAACTGTCGCTTTTCGTAAAACTCCCGATAATTGGGAAGATAGGTCTTGGGAACGACACCCAGGATTCGTCCTCGGTAGATCACCACGGCGCAGTTGAAAAGCTTCCCCTCGAAGCGCAGTGGCGCTCCCACGATAAGGAGCGGCGAGAGGCTCCGGCTGCCCTCCACCACCTGGAGGAGCGCCGAGGCCGTAACCGATAGCAGGGCCTCCTGATGAAACAAATCTTCATTGGAATAGGCCGAGAGTCCCATCTCCGGAAATAGCGCCACGGCGGCACGGGATTCGGAAGCCTTTCGGGCGAGATCCAATGTCCTTCGGGTGTTGAAGACCGGGTCGGCGACCCGGAGCGTCGGCAGGCAGACTGCCGCCCGGATGAAGCCGTGAGTATAGATGGAATGGAATGGATGGCTCAAGGGGTCCTCCATCAGTTATCCTGGATGCCGGAGTCACGAACGGACAACTCCTCGATCAGCGCCTGAAGGGATTCGACGTCAAATACATAGGTTTTCCGGCAGAATTCACAGGTGAGTTCGACAGGCTCATGCCT
>NZ_JBFXGG010000140.1:0-7061 GCF_050178255.1 Desulfococcus sp.
CGATTCGGAAACGGAGCTCAAGATACAGGAAGCCCTTTCCAACCTGATGCGGGGTCGCACCGCCGTGGTCGTGGCACACCGGCTTTCGACCGCCCGGCATGCCGACCGGATCATTGTGGTCAAAAAGGGTCGGATTATCGAATCCGGCACCCACGAATCGCTGATGGCATTGGGGAAATTTTACTATCGACTCAATCGACTGCACCATTCGGTCGACGCGCAGGAGATCCCCCCGCGCTGATCCGGGAAGGACGACACGTGCCCTTCCCTTCCCCGCGAACCTGGAGCACGATCCGGAGAAAACGCCGACCGGCAGAAACGCAGCCCGTAAAAAAGACACCTCGAGAGGAAATTCAGGGAGACAAAACGCCTATCTGAAAACGATGGACGCACCGCCGGGATCGAGAACCCGACCGATGATTCCGGCATGGGTAATGCCCGCCTGATGAAGCCGCTCGATCAGCGCATCAGCCTGCGACGCCGTTACGGCGACAAGAAGCCCGCCGCTGGTCTGAGGATCGAAGAGGATCTCTTCCTCCCATCGCCTGAGCCGCCCTGGAAACCGAACCCGTTTTTCGGTCAATCGGCGGTTGTCCGCGTTCATGCCGGTGGTCACTCCTGCCCTGTAGGCATCCAGCGCCTCATCCATGAACGGGATTTTTTCGAATTCGATCTCCAGCGTTGCATTCGATCCCCGGGCCATTTCCAATCCATGACCGGCCAGCCCGAATCCGGTGACATCCGTCGCGCCGTGAACGTCAAAATCAGCCATGATTTCGGCTGCTTTTCGATTCAGGGTCGTCAACACACGGATACAGCGTTCCATCGCGCCCCGGGAAACCCGCTTTTTCAGGTTGGCATTGAACAGAACCCCGCTACCGACAGGTTTGGTCAAAATCAGCCGATCACCCGGCCGTGCGCCGGAGTTGCGCCACACCCGTTCAGGATGAACAAGTCCCGTCACGGAAAGCCCGAACTTGGGCTCCGCATCCTCGGTGGTATGCCCCCCCAGCAACACGGCGCCGGCCTCGGTAATCTTGCTCACGGCCCCGGTGATGATGCCCAGAAGCACATCAGGCCCCAGCTTCTCTCCCGGAAAACCAACAAGACTCAGGCAGGCAATGGGGCGGCCGCCCATGGCATAGATGTCGCTGATGGCGTTGGCTGCGGCGATCTGGCCGAAAAGATACGGATCGTCCACCGGCGGGGTAATGAAATCCGCCGTAACGACAAGGGCCTCCTGGTCGTTCAGCCGGTAGACGCCGGCATCGTCTGACGTATCGAACCCCACGATGATGTTGGGATCATCGCTTTTCGGCAGGGCCGCCAATAAAGCCTCCAGCCCGACCGGGCTGAGCTTCGCCGCTCACCCGCAGGTTTTGGCAAGGCGGGTGAGCGTTGGCCTGTGCAGCAAATCAGAAATCTTCATGACAACCTCGACGACGCTGATGGTATATGGACGCATTCGGAGAAAATTTCGGACATATTATGAAAAATCATGAAAAAAGCAAACATTTCATCCTTTTTTTCAGTATTCCGGGGGACGGGCATCGCGGGTTCCGGTCTCTCTGTATGGGAGATAGCGCTTGCCAAATCAGCCCGCGCATGGTATGAGTGACCGATTTTTAACGCATGTATTCATGGAATGAGCTCATCCTAGCCGATATTGGCCGGTTCAGACAATAAAGACAATAATAAATAGATGTCGGTTATCCATCGTGACGGGATGCCTCGTATCGAGGATCCCTGGCGCTAACATTAATAACTAAAGGAGAATTGGATCTATGGCTTACAATGCAGTAGAAATGGCCGACTGGCAGATTTCCGAGGAAGCCGAAAAAAACATGCCCCTGCCGGAGGATTGGATCGACAAACTGGGGCTTGAAAAAGAAGAGCTCCTTGCCATGGGCCGTCTGGCCAAGCTCGACTTTCTGAAGATCATCGATCGCCTCAAGAACAAGCCCGACGGCAAGTACATCGAGGTTACCGCCATCACGCCCACCCCTCTCGGCGAAGGTAAAAGCACCACCTCCGTGGGTCTGATGGAAGGTCTGGGGAAACGCGGCGTCAGCGTCGGCGGCGCCCTGCGACAGCCCTCGGGCGGCCCGACCATGAACGTCAAAGGTACGGCGGCGGGCGGCGGCAACTCCCTTCTGATCCCCATGACCGAATTCTCCCTGGGCCTCACCGGCGACATCAACGACATCATGAACGCCCACAACCTGGCCATGGTGGCGTTGACCGCCCGCATGCAGCATGAAAGAAACTACAACGACGAACAGCTGGCCCGGCTGACCGGCATGCGCCGCCTCGATGTCGACCCCACCCGCGTCGAAATGGGATGGATCATCGACTTCTGTGCACAGGCCCTCCGCAATATCGTCATCGGTTTGGGCGGCCGCACCGACGGCTTCACCATGCAGTCCAAGTTCGGCATTGCCGTCGGGTCCGAGTGCATGGCGATTCTGGCCGTTGCCAAAGACCTGGCCGATCTGAAGGAGCGCCTCAACAACATCACCGTAGCCTTCGACAAGAGCGGAAAGCCCGTCACCACCGGCGATCTGGAAGTCGGCAACGCCATGACCGCCTTCATGAGAAACACCATCAACCCGACCATGATGTGCACCGCGGAATACCAGCCGTGTCTGGTTCATGCCGGCCCCTTCGCCAACATCGCCGTGGGCCAATCCTCCATCATCGCAGACCGCGTCGGCCTCAAGCTGTGGGATTACCATGTCACGGAGTCCGGATTTGCCGCGGACATCGGATTTGAGAAGTTCTGGAACGTGAAATGCCGCTTCAGCGGATTGAAGCCCCACGTCTCCGTACTCACCTCCACCATCCGCGCTCTCAAGATGCACGGCGGCGGACCCAAGGTAGTCGCCGGGAAAGCCCTTCCCGATGAATACACCAAGGAGAACCTCGCCCTCGTCGAAAAGGGATGCGAGAACATGGTTCACATGATCAACGTCATCCGGAAGGCCGGCATCAATCCGGTTGTCTGCATCAACCGCTTCTACACGGATACCGATGCGGAATGCGCCATCGTCCGGAAGGCCGCCGAGGCCGCCGGCGCCCGTTGCGCGGAATCCAAGCATTGGGAGTTGGGCGGTGAAGGCGCGCTGGAGTTCGCCGATGCGGTCATCGACGCCTGCAACGAAGAGAACGATTTCAAATTCCTCTATCCGCTGGAGATGAAGCTGCGCGACCGCGTCAACACCATCGCCACGGAGGTCTATGGTGCCGACGGCGTCGACTGGAGCCCCGAGGCCAACGCCAAGGCCGAGATGCTTGAAAAAGATCCCAAATATGCCGACTTCGCCACCATGATGGTCAAGACGCATCTGAGCCTTTCCCATGACCCGGTGGTCAAGGGTGTGCCCAAGGGCTGGCGCCTGCCCATCCGCGACGTGTTGATCTACTCCGGTGCCAAGTTCCTCTGCCCCTGTGCCGGCACCATCAGCCTGATGCCCGGAACCAGCTCCAACCCGGCATTCAGAAGAATCGACGTTGATCCCGCCACCGGCAAGGTCAGCGGCCTGTTCTAAAGATTCCTATCGAATTCCAGAGAATTCGCACAAGGCCTGAGGATAACTTCCTCAGGCCTTTTTTCGTGAAGCGATGTCGCCTTGTGGGGGGAGGGGGTTGCCGCAAACCCGCTGCGCCGTAAAATTGATCATCGTCCCGACAGTGATTATGTTTACGCCGATACGGCATTGACCCCGAACTCAACGCGCCGTCCCATAAAACAGATCGGACCGGCAATCGACGGACGGACGACGCCGCATCCATCACCGTCGAACATGAAAGGCGATTATGAATCCAAAATTGACGATTCTATCGGTGCTCCTCATAACGACGCTCATCGCGTCGCCGGCGTCGGCCCTGCGCTGCGACGGCAAGGTTATCGTCCGGGGGATGACGTCATCCGAGATTATTAAAAACTGCGGTGAGCCCACCTGGGTGGATGAGCGTCAGGAGGAACGGTTCAGTCGAAACTGCCGCGATCCCTTTTTCTGGACGGATCCGGACGACTATGAACGATACGAGGAACACTACTATATCTATCGCGGCAAACGGTACACGGGATGCAAGAAGATCGTCACCATCCAGGAGTGGTTCTATAACTTCGGCTCCAGCCGCCTGACCCAGACCCTGATTTTTGAAAACAGCCGTCTCGTGCATATTCGGCAGGGCGGATACGGATATTGAGGGAATCATCATGAACCCCACTGTGTCGGACCCGACACCAACGCCGGTTCTATCCGCGCCATCAAACGCGGGATCGTGATGGGAACGGCCTCCCCCGCACATTTGGGCAGAAGCACCCACGTATGGGAAATCCGCACCACCGACAACCACGATCGTCTGGTCTGCCTGTCCAGAATTACGATGGCGATTCTTCAGCGCCGATGCGGCCGTCGGGCATGCATGAGGTAGTTCACCCGGGTATTGTTGTTCAAAAAATATCGGCGACTGAAGGGGTTGTACTGCAATCCGGCGACATTCCTGACGTCGAGCCCCGCACTTTCGGCCCATTGGGTCAACTCGCCGGGTCGGACGAACATTCGGAAACTGTGGGATCCCCTCTCCAGGAGACGGAGAACGTATTCCGCCCCGACAATGGCAAAAACGAAGGATTTGAGATTGCGGTTGATGGTGGCGAAAAACACGTCGCCTCCCGGCCTGACCAAACGTCCGCACGCCGCTACGATCGACGCCGGCCTGGGAACATGTTCCAGGAGTTCCATACAGGTCACGACGTCGAAAGCGGCGGGGGCGGCATCGGCCAGCGCCTCCACCGTTGTCCTGCGGTAATCGACGGCGTGTCCCGATAGCACCATATGCCGGCGGGCGGCCATGAGGGGGGCCTCCCCCATGTCGATCCCCGTTACACGGGCGCCCTCGGCCGCCAGGGCCTCGCTCAGGATGCCGCCGCCGCACCCCACGTCAAGGACCCGGACGCCCCGGAGCCGGGTACGCTCCCGGATATACCCCAACCGGAGGGGGTTGATGTCGTGAAGAGACTTCAATACACCGTTGCGGTCCCACCAACGGTCGGCAACCCTCTCGAATTTATCCAGTTCCCTTTCATCCAGGTTCAGGGGATCCTCCACTTGTTTCATCCATCCTCCCGCAGCCGTCGGCCGTTCAACAGCCGGATATTCGATCCGTCTTGACTTGCCGTCGGTTATCGTTTATTTAAGGCGCATTCAACAATTCGCCGTCACCTCAATGCCGCTTCCGGGAGTTACATGTTGAAAACCACTGCAAATCCGATGCGGTTCATCCGCGATCATCGTTTCAGGCTCTTTGTGGCCCTGTCTCGCACGCCCCATGGGCTGCTGGATATGACAACACCCTGTTTTGCGGCCTGTCTGTGGCTGGGCGGCCTGCCGCCGCTCCCGGTTCTGCTGCTGGGTATCGTAACGGTTTTCGCCGGATATACCGCCGTCTATGCATTGAACGACGTCGTCGATTATCGGGTGGACCAGGAAAAGCTCAGGCAGGCAGACTGCAGGGTGCGAACCGGGACGGAGGACATCGACGCGGCCCTGGTTCGGCATCCCATGGCCCAGGGCCTGTTGCGGTTTCGGGAAGGGCTGTTCTGGTCCGCGGCCTGGGCGGCAGTCGCCCTTGTCGGTGCCTATCTTCTCAATCCGGTTTGCGCATGGATTTTCATAGGAGGCTGTCTACTCGAAGCGACCTACTGCCTTCTTTTGAAGGTCAGCCCGATGAGAATATTCATCAATGGAATCGTCAAAACCCTGGGGGCCGTCGCCGCCGTCTTCGCCGTCGACCCGCACCCGTCGGGGCTTTTTCTGGCGACCCTATTTTTCATGCTGTTTTTCTGGGAGGTCGGCGGTCAGAATATCCCCAACGACAGCAGCGACATGGATGAAGACATCCAGCTGAACGCCAAGACCGTCCCCGTCCGGTTCGGCCTCGATTTCTCATCCTTCGCCGCCGTCGTGACCCTGGGAGCCGCGGTGCTCTTAACCCTGGTGCTTTTCAGCCTGTCCCGGGCACGATTCAGCGCGATAGATTATCTGGTCGTTCTCAGTTTAGGAATCTGGCTGCTCATCATGCCGGCCGCCGAGTTCCGAAGAAATCCCACGCAGGTCAGCGCGATGCGTCTCTTCAATCGTGCCAGTTGGTATCCGCCGGCCCTGTTTTCGATAACAGCCCTACGCATCCTTTTCCTCGCCTGACTACGGCCTCTTGGTACCGGTGTGGGCCACTGCGATGCCGTTGGTCATCCGCTCATAGATCACTTCTGAAAACCCGACTGAAGTCAGCACATCCCTCAGTTCATCCGGCATCAGGAACAGGCGTATGGTTTCCGGCAGACAGGTGTATGCCTTCCGCTCACCCATCATCAGATCCCCCAGAAGCGGCATGATGTGGAAGGAATAGACGTCGTACAGGCATCGAAACCACGGCCATACGGGTTTGGAGAATTCCAGACAGAGAAAGCGGCCCCCGGGTTTCAGAACGCGGCACATCTCACTGAAGGCCTGTTTCATATGGGTGATGTTTCGAACGGCAAAGCCGATCATCACCACATCGAAGGTGTCGTCGGGAAATGAAATCCGCTCGGCGTCCCCCTGGACGTAATGAATGTCCCTGCGGATATCGGCGTTGGTCCGCTTCATGCGACCGGCATTGATCATGTCCCGGTTGATGTCGTAGAGCACGATATTCCCGGAGCGTCCCATCGCCTTTCCGGCCATGACGGACAGATCTCCGGTCCCCCCACAGACATCGAGAACCCTCTCACCGGACTTCAATCCAAGCCGGGTGATCGCAGCCTTCTTCCACAGATAATGAATACCCAGGCTGAGCACCGTATTCATCATGTCGTATTTGTGGGCCACGGAATCAAAATGGCGCCTCACCCGGTCCGCCTTCTCCTGCTCGGAAAGTTCCTCGGAACCGAACCGTGCCTGCCGTTTCAGAAATACGACATCATCCAGTTGTTCTTTTCGCTTCTTTTCTTCCGACCATGTAGGTAAATTCAAGGACATCTCTTCCATCTTTCGATTACGGCATGATTGCCG
>NZ_JBFXGG010000141.1:0-6877 GCF_050178255.1 Desulfococcus sp.
TTTGACTTTCTTGTTGTACCAGTTCATGAAGGCCGAGGTCGTGAGGCTGAAAAAGAGATAGACGGCCATGATCATGGCGATGCCCTCGATGGCCTGGCCGGTCTGGTTGATGGTCGTGTTGGCGACCGAGACGAAATCCGGGTAGCCGATGGCCACGGCAAGGGAGCTGTTCTTGGTCAGATTGAGCATCTGGCTCGTCAGGGGCGGAACGATCACCCGGAGGGCCTGGGGCAGAATCACCAGCTGGAGAACCTTGCCCGGCCGAAGCCCCAGGGACATGGCGGCCTCGGTCTGGCCGTGGCTTACCGACTGAATGCCGGCGCGGACGATCTCCGCCACGAAGGCGGCGGTGTAGAGCACCAGCCCCAGGAGAAGGGCGGCGAATTCGGGGGAGAAGTTGATGCCGCCCACGAAATTGAAGCCCCGCAGCTCGGGAACGTCCATGGCCGTGGGCGCGCCCCCGATAACCCAGGCGAGCGCCGGCAGTGCCGGGAGAACGGCAACGGACGTCCGGAAGACGGGAAATATCCGGCCGGTCTCTTCCTGGCGCTTGCGGGCCCATCGCCGAAGCATCCAGACAACGATGCATCCCGCTACGAAGGCCGTGAGCATCCAGATATGAACCGGGTGGGCTTCGGGCACCCCCACCACCATGCCGCGATTGCTGAGGAAGACCCCGGGAAAGGGATTGACGGCCTGACGGGGCGACGGGAGAATCTCGTAAAAAACGGCGTACCAGAAGAAGAGCTGCAACAGGACGGGGATGTCCTGGAGAACCTCCGTGTAAATGGCTGCCGTCCGGGAGACCAGCCAGTTGCTCGAGAGCCGGGCGATGCCCACGATGGTGCCCAGGACGACCGTCAGGATGACGCCGATGACGGCGACCTTCAGGGTGTTGAGCACGCCCGCCAGAAGCGCGCGGGCATAAGTGTCCGCGGCGGAATAGGAGATGAGGGATTCGCCGATCTCGAAGGCGGCTTCCTTGCCGAAAAAGCCGAAGCCGGTGGCGATGTTCTGGCGTTCCAGATTGGTCAGGGTGTTGGTGAACAGGTAGTAGCCGACCAGGATGACCACGGCCAGGGCCACGGCCTGGTAAAATACGGCCAGCCTGTCGGGGTCATGCCAAAAAGAGGTTTTTGCCTCAGTTGTCTGCGATATGGAGGGGACTTGTTGCTGCATGGCGATCTTCCGTGATAACGGGTCGGAGGCTCCGGGAGACGAAGCCGACGGTGTGGCGGTTTCGAGGCGCATCGGCCCCGCCGGCGAAGGGGTGATGCCGCCCGCCGGGATGCCGGGGGGCGGCGCGCGTGTCCTATTTGAAGGGCGGTGCGTACATGAGTCCGCCGTCGGTCCACAGGGCGTTCAACCCCCGCTCCAGGCCGAGTGGCGTGTTGATGCCGACGTTCCGCTCGAAAACCTCGCCGTAGTTGCCCACCTGCTTGATGATGTTATAGGCGAATTTCTCGTCCAGACCCAGGGCTGCGCCGTTGCCCTCGGTCACCCCCAGGAAGCGCTGGATAACGGGATCCGTGCTTTTCAGCATCTCGTCCACGTTGGCGGAGGTGATCCCCAACTCCTCGGCGTTGATCATGGCCAGGACGGCATAGTCGACAATGTCCCGCCACTGGTCGTCGCCGTGGCGAACCGTGGGCGCCAGAGGCTCTTTGGAGATGACTTCGGGAAGAATGATGTAATCGGCGGGATTGGGGGCCACCGCCCGAATTCCGGCCAGCTGGGAGGCGTCGGAGGTCAGGCAGTCGCAGCGTCCGGCGAAGAAGGCCTTGGCCAGCTCGGCATTCTGCTCGATGACCACGGGCTTCCAGTTCAGTTTTTTGGATCGGAAGAAGTCGGCGGCGTTCTGTTCGGTGGTGGTGCCCGGAAGGACGCAGACGGTGGCGCCGTCCAGTTCCCCGGCGCTCTTGACGCCGAGTTTTTTGGAGATCATGAAGGTCTGGCCGTCATAGTAGTTGACCGTGGCGAAATTGAGCCCCAACTGGGTGTCCCGGGTCAGGGTCCGGGTGGCGTTGCGGCAGAGCACGTCGATTTCGCCGGATTGAAGGGCGGTGAAGCGTTGAACGGCGGTCAGGGGAATGAATTTCACCTTGCCGGCATCCCCGAATACCGCGGCGGCCACGGCCCGTCCGGTGTCGACGTCCAGGCCTTCCCAATGGCCCTTTTCATCGGGTTTGCCAAAACCGAAGAGGCTGCCGTTGACGCCCACCGAGACAAACCCTTTCTTTTTGACTGCGTCCAGGGTTTCGCCCGCAAAGAGGTCCGCGGAGACAAGCATCGTCGCTGCCAGGAATAAAGCCGTCAATACCGTCGTTCGTCGTTTCATGCAAAGTTCCTCCTTTTTTGGTTAACAGGGTCAACAGTCGGATCTTATTTTTGAAGCACGGTATCACAAGTGAAGATGATTTAGCAAGTAAAAGGAAAAGTTACATACAGGAGCCCCTGGGTGCTACAGCTCCTCGGGGGTGAAGGCGACCACGTCGTCGATGCGTTCGGCGCCGGTAAGGAGCATGACCAGGCGGTCAAGGCCCAGTGCGTTTCCCGCCGCCGGCGGCATATGGGCGAGGGCGTCGAGGAAGCGGTCCGGCGACGGATAGGGGCGGCGGCCGTCCGCGGACCGTCGGGCCGCTTCCGCCGCAAATCGTTGCCGCTGCTCCACGGGATCGGTCAGCTCCGTGAAGGCGTTGCACAGCTCCAGGCCGTTGATATAGAGCTCGAATCGCTCCGCCACGGACGGATCGCCGGGCTTCAGCCGGGCCAGGGCGCCGCACCGGGCGGGGTAGTCGTATAGAAAAAGCGGCTTGTCCAGCCCCAGGCGGGGTTCGATGACGCACCCGACCATCTCGTCGAACCGGTCGCGGGCGAGGGCGTCTTCCAGGGGGACGGGGCTGTAGCGATCAAAGGCCTCCCGGACGGTCATCCGGTGCCAGGGGAGCGAGAGATCGACGCGGTTTCCCATCCAGTCGATCCGATTGCCGCGGCCGATGGTTCGGGCGATGAAGCCGATGAGGGCTTCGCAGTGGGACATCATCTCCCGGTAGGTCCACCCCGCGGCATACCACTCCAGGATCGTGAATTCCGGGAGGTGACGGTCTCCCCGCTCCCTGTCCCGGGCGCACCGGCAGATCTGGAAGATGCGCGGATAGCCGGCGGCCAGAAGACGTTTCATGCAGAGTTCGGGGGAGGTGTGAATAAACCAGCCGTCCGCGGGGACCGCCTCGATATGGGTTTCGGGGGCCGGGGCGGGGATACGCCACGGCGTCTCCACCTCGAGAAAGCCGGTTTCGACAAAGAAGCGGCGTACGGCCTGAAGGATCGCGGCCCTCAGGCGGAGGTTGTCCCGGATGGCGGACTGGCGAAACAGCATCGTTCGGTCCGGTCTTATAGCTCCCGTTTCAGGTAGCGGTCCTTCTGGCGGTCCTGCAGCAGCGCCAGGTCGAAGGTTTTGGGATCCGCCGATTCGTACCATTGATAGGCCGTCTCGCGGCACGCCGCGCACCCTTTGATGGGAAGGTGGACGGCCAGGGCCCGCTTGCGGCCGTCCGACGATGTGTCGATGGACCAGCAGCCGCCGCACTCCTCGCAGATCCGGACCGTTTCTTCCTGTTTCTCGAGGATGTTGTCGGTGTCGTAGAAAATGCTCCGCCGCCGCCGGTCGAAGGTCTTGCCGGCCTGAAGTTCCTTCCGGGTTTCGTCCCGCCGGTTCCACCCGGTCATGACCTTGTCGCCCAGGCGCCGGATATACTCCGTTACTTCGCGGCCCTGTCGGATGCCGTCCGGATCGTAGTCGGGCTCCCTGACCCGGCTGTAATCGAGGCCGGCCATGGCCAGGATGATCCCCACGTTCATGTAAGGCAGCGCGCTCTCGATGGAGTAGCCGCCCTCCAGCACGGCGATGTCGGGTTTCAGGAGCTCCGTGAGCCGGGCATATCCCTGGGCCGAGAAGTTCATGTTGGTGAGGGGGTCGGCGTAGTGGTTGTCCTGTCCCGCCGAGTTGATGATGATGTCCGGCTTGAAATCCGCCAGAATGGGCAGCACCATCTCTTCGAGGGCGTAGATGAATCCCTCCTCGGAGGTGTTGGGGGGCAGGGGGATGTTGACCGTCAGACCCGCGGCGTTGGGGCCGCCCAGCTCGTTGAGAAAGCCGGAGCCCGGATAGAGAGTCCGGCCGTCCTGGTGGAGGGATATGAACAGCACGTCGGGGTCGTGCCAGTAAATGTCCTGGGTGCCGTCGCCGTGGTGACAGTCGGTGTCGACGATGGCGACCCGCCCCACCTTGTAGGCCGTCCGAAGATACTCTATCATCATCGCCTCGATGTTGATGTTGCAGAACCCCCGGGAGCCGTGGACCACCCGCATGGCATGATGCCCCGGCGGACGGACCAGGGCAAAGCCGCGTTCGACCTGCTTGTCCATGACGGCCATCCCGATGGTCTTCGCCCCGCCGGCGCTGATGAAATGGGATTCGGTGGTGACCTCCCACTCGTCGGGAACGCAGAAGTGAGTGCGCTGGATGTCCCGGATGGTGGCGATGTCCGGCTTGTATTCGATGATGCCGTCGATGTCCAGGAGGCCTTCCTCGAGCACCTGATCCTGGGTGTAGAGGAGCCGTTCCTCCCGCTCCGGATGATTGGGGCTGATGGCCCAGTCGAAGGCCGGAAAGAACACCAGCCCGGTTTTATGTTTGGCGCAAAGCATATAATCCTCCGGAGATGGTGATGGGGTTCAGGGTTGGTGAAGATGCTTCAGGCATTGGACAAAAGCCGTTCGATGATGGCTTGGTAGCCGTGGATGAGACCCGGTTTGACCTGGACCTTGACCCGGATGTTGCGGCCGGCGGTGTAGAATCCGCGGACCATATTGAACTGGAGGTCCTCGGTGACCTCCATTTCCAGGTCCCGGGTGTCGGCCCCGATCCTGACGGCCTTGTCCCTCAGCAGCACGAAGGCCTTCTCGACGGCGTTTTCCTTGGAAAAATTCCGGTTCACCGGTTCTGAAAAGTCTTCCTCCGGCGCGGAGACGATCTCACGCTGGGTGTCGCCGAAGAGGGTGACCTCGCAGGTGGTGCGGGCCAGGGCCGCGCCGATGGCGTTGGCCACGGACCAGTGGGGTACGGCCCGGACGTCGAAGTCCGACAGGGTTCGGAGACGGTCGGCGAATTCGGGGGCCGGGCCGCCCAGGACCAGGATCCGCTTGGGGTGGACCTGAAGTCCTTCCTGAAGCTCATGGACGGTATAAACCGGCTTGCTGTTGATGGCGTCGATCATTTGTCCGGCCTGGGACAGAATGACGTTGCAGGCCTCGTCGAAGATCCGATCGGCCGCGGCCTCGACGGATATTCCCAGTGCCTGGGCGATGGGTGCGATGCCCGCTGTCGACGCTGCCAGTCCATCCCCCTTCTGGATTCCGAGCACGAAGAAGGCGTCGGTGGGGGTGGGCACCTTTCCGCCGTAGGCCATGGCGGGCCCCTCGCGGTCCGGACCGACGGTGAGGATGCCGTCCTGAAGCCGGACGGCGGAGTCGCCGCCGATGCCGATGGATCGGGTTTCGAGAGAGCGGATCAACGTCTGAATCCGTTTCCGGTTCTGGCTCAGGGTGATTCCTACGGGATCCAGCAGGGGCGCCCGGTCCACCAGGATCGCCATGTCGGTGGTGGTGCCGCCGATGTCCAGCACCAGCGTTTCTTCGGTTTCCGAAGCGAAGGCGATGGCGCCCATGACGCTGGCGGACGGTCCCGAGAGGATCGTCTGGCCGGGAAAATCGAGGGATGCCTCGAAGCTCATGGTGCCGCCGTCGGCCTTCAGGAGGTGGATGGGGATCATGAGGCCCTTCTGCTCGAGAGACTGTTTGACCGCCGCGAAGAACTTCTTGTGAATCGGTCGGATGGTCGTGTTGAGAAAGGTGGTGGCGATGCGGCGAGGAAAGTTGAGGTTCCCCGAGACATGGTGGCCCAGAAAGATTTTTCCGAAATCGTCCTTGATCGCATGGTAGACAGCCAGTTCATGGGCGGGGTTTCTGACGGAGAATTTGCCGACGATGCCGACGTTCCGGATGCCCTCCTTCTTGAGAGCCGCGGCGATTTCGTGGATTTCATCCAGATTTACCGGCGCCACCTCCCGGCCCCGATGGTCGATGGATCCGGTGATGCTGTAATAATGGCGGTTGGTCCGGAAATGTTCCGGATCGATCCCCGGACCGCCCGAAACGATCATGCCCACCTCGGGATATTTTCCCTGTACAATGGCGTTGGTGGTAAGGGTGGTACTGAGCACGACACGGTTGATCCTGTCCGGCTCGATCCCCTCGACGATGTGTTCGATTCCCGCAAGCACGGTGCTGAACAGATCTTCCGGGTCGGTTCGGACCTTGTATTCGCGAATGAGTCCTTCTTCCCCCAGCAGCACGACGTCCGTATGCGTTCCCCCGACATCCAGTCCTATGATCATGATATTTCCTTGAGTGTATTCCTGAAGTGTATGGGTTGACGGTTGGGTCTCCCTGGGCGTATCCAAGGGGGCACGGGAAAAGCGTTTGAGAAATTTCAAAAAACTGTCTGCAATCCCCACGGGTCATCCTTTCGGCCGATGCAACGACTCGTTCGCGCCATCCCGCTGTCGGCAGGATTCTGAAACGCCGACTCGGGGGACCGATGGTGCCGCCTGAGGATGACTATGGATAGAGGCGAAAAATAATCACATCGTAGCGGAAACAGGGATAATTGTCAATATTTCAACTTTGCCCAAATCCACCGCCATATATAGCCCAAGCCCATGTTGCCACTGCTGGAGGCAGCGTTGCGAGCCGGCAGGGCGATTCTGGGGCTGAAAAGCGGATGATCAGCGGCTCATTCTGCTAAAATCCCCAA
>NZ_JBFXGG010000142.1:0-6839 GCF_050178255.1 Desulfococcus sp.
GAGTTCCTGGCGTTCGATCAACAGATGATTCACGAGAAGTACAGCTCCCTGGTTGAAGGATTGGAAATGCGGGAATGAGACTCGAATATACGCTATCGATAGAGCGCAAAAAGTCGCTTCAGCCGAAAGATCGGGAATATTAAAAAAGGACGAAGCGGTCATCGTGGGGCATGCTGCGGCTGAGAATAAGTTCACTTTGGGGAAGCGCACCCCAAAGGGCTCCATCAACTATGTCGACTGAGGGTGAGCTGTTCCTTGAAATTTGAGGGAGAGAGACAATCACAACAATAAAACCTGGAATGGAAATTCCCGGGCGCAAATAAGCCTGGTCGTGATGCGCCTCGTATTTTGTTTTTTGGTGTTCCCAAGGGCCGCAGGTCGGGTTTCAGATCGCATTCCATTTGCGATAGGGCAAATCTGTTTAAGTCATTTCAGCCAACGCCCATAATGGGGTTACTTCCTCAGCGGCGGGCGTTAGCTGCATTATTGGCAGAGGGTTCATATGCTCGGATGGATCCAGACGCATGAGACAATTTTATGGGGGATAGCGGGCGCTTCATTGGTGACATTCATAGCGGCTCTGGCCATTGTTCCGTGGTTGGTAATCCAGATTCCGGCAGACTACTTTGCCGGACAAAAGCGCCCCAGTAGATCCAGGACCCGGCATCGTTCCCCATTCGCATGGCTGTTGCTCCGGATTGTGAAAAACGTAATCGGGGGCGTGTTTGTCATGGCGGGCATTGTCATGCTGGTGCTGCCGGGGCAAGGCGTGCTGACGATCATCATCGGGATCGGGCTCATGAACTTCCCAGGCAAGTTTCGGCTTGAACGTTGGATTGTCTCCCGGGGTCCGACGCTGCGGTTCATCAATCATCTCCGTCGCAGGCGGGGGCGGCCCGATCTTGTTCTCGACGTAAGGAGCGTTTGTGGTGAGCGTCAAAGGAACAGGCGGAAATAATTCCGCAAGCTTTTATTCACAGGATTCAATCCTGCTGTCAGTAGGAAATCTCTCAAGCGCATGAACGAAAATATCCGAAATCTCAATATCAACCGTAGTACGCAGGCAACGCTGCCGGAGTTGGCTGAAAGAATTAACCCGATGGTAAGTGCAAAAGGTCATGGATAAGAAGAGCCGTATGAGGTGAGAGCTTCACGTACGGTTCTGTGAGAGCCTGAGGGGGCAGTTCCCTCGTGCCACTCGACCCTGAAACTCACGTAGGCTGTAACAACAACACCTTGTATGTCGGTTGGGAATTCCACATAACCCTCTGCCAGGGTTTTATCGATTGACTCATGCTTCCAGTCTTCTTTCAACTATACAAAACGAACATAATCTTTTATTGTCGATTATACCGATCATTTTTAACCCATTGGAAAGAGATGAAACCTTACCGAAGTTATTTTGCAAATAATTTTAAATGGGAGGTTCTCAATGACGAAAATTTTATCGTTATCAGCGACAATCCTTATTTTGATGTTCACTCTTGGTGAGAAATCGTTTGCCGCTACTATCATAGGCTCATTTTCAGAACGTCAATGGGATTACAACCTCTATCATGGCATTTCACAGGATGTCACATTTGAAGCTTCCTATTATTTGTGGAACAACATTCCATCAAGTTATCCAGGTCCTTTCTGGCCTCCTCCTGATCAGTGGCCGGAATGGGAACCGATGATTGATCTAACCCTTAATTCAAGCCTTGCCGGAAACACTTGGATGTATCAATCAGGGGCTCCGGGTTATGCAGAGGTGGTTGAAACAATAACAAACGGCAGCATTGATGTTTTTGCTTTCATGACGACTAATTCCGATGGGTATATTTCTGAAAGATATTGTTGGGACCTTGGGGGCGCCTACTATACCGGCAAGAACGGCATTGATTTTGAAGGATTCACCATTGATTCGATCGCATTCGTTCTTGATCAGTTCAAACCTGTTGATGACCTCGGTGCCTTTTATTACACTGTCAACATTTATGGAGAGCAAAACACTTCACCCGTTCCAGTACCCTGTTCCCTGCTCTTATTGGGTACTGGATTGGCGGGCCTTGCAGGAACAAGACTCAGAAGGAAAAAGAGATAGCAAAGCGGCTTCTCTCCGGAGATAGCCACTTGGGGTTCCCGGTAGCGTAGACGCTTCCCGCATGAGATAAAATCTCTCTGTTTTTTGGATATCGGGATCGGTGGGCAAGGAAGAGTTGATACATGGTAAATTTTTCCGTCCTTCCCGGTGCATTTTTTTCGTGGCGACTTAAAACTCCGGGACAATACCGGGACAAAACAGCACAAAAATAAAAAAAGGGTTTAGCCACATTCAGCTAAACCCTTGAATTTTCTGGCGCGCCCGGCAAGATTCGAACTTGCGACCTACGGATTCGTAGTCCGGCACTCTATCCAACTGAGCTACGGGCGCAGAACATCGTTGAATTGTGAAGGCTTAATAGGCTATTATGACGATCCTGTCAACGATTTCTTCAAATTTTTTGAAACTGGATAGAATTGGTTTTATAATCATATGGATATGATGGCATCCCGCGAAAAGATGGCCCTGGCGATAGGTCAGGCGGAACTGGCGGCCGACGCCGGCGAGGTGCCGGTCGGCGCTGTTCTGGTCGACGGGGCGGGGGCAGTGATTGCCGCGGCCCATAATCAGACCATCACCCTCAACGACCCGACGGCTCATGCGGAGATCCTGGCCTTGCGCGGGGCCGCACGCCTTTTAGGAAACTATCGGTTGTTAAACACGACGCTCTATGTTACTGTCGAGCCTTGTGTCATGTGCATGGGCGCCATTGTACACGCGCGGATATCCCATGTTGTTTTCGGGGCTTATGACCCGAAGTGGGGCGGGGCCGGGTCGCTGTACGACCTGGCGTCGGACGTGCGGCTCAACCATCGGGTGTCGGTGACGGGCGGTGTGCTGGCGGAGCGTTGCAGCCGAATGATGCAGGAATTTTTTCAGGCACGAAGGAAAACCGCGGCACCGCGGTGAGCCGGCTCGGGCGCAACGCGGATATCGGAAGTTTTGCGGAATCGTCATCATTGAAAGGTGCATATCTTTTTAAGGAGAAGCAAGTGGCGAACGTCGTTATTGTGGGAACGCAGTGGGGTGATGAAGGGAAGGGCAAGATCGTTGACCTTCTGGCGGAATATGCGGATATCGTGGTGCGCTTTCAGGGGGGAAACAATGCCGGCCATACCATGGTGGTGAACGGCGAGCAGTTCATCAGCCACCTGGTGCCGTCAGGCATCCTACAGGGCCGAACCTGTCTGATCGGCAACGGGATGGTGGTCGATCCGGCCGTCTTGGTGGAAGAGATCGACTACCTGATCGGCAAGGGTGTCCGTGTGGATGAGACGACCCTCAAAATCAGTGAGCGGGCCCAGATGATCATGCCCTACCATAAGTCCATCGATCTTGCCCGGGAGCGGATGAAAGGGGACAAGAAGATCGGTACGACGGGCCGCGGCATCGGGCCGGCTTACGAGGACAAGGCCACCCGGAGAGGGATCCGATTCGTCGACCTCCTGGATCCCGAGGCCTTCCGGGATAAGGTCGAAACCATCATGGCCGAGAAGAATTTTTATCTCGAGCAGTTTTTCAAAACCGAAACCCTCGACCCCGAGGCGGTGATCGCCGAATACCGGCAGTATGCCGAACGCCTGGCCCCTCTGGTGACCAACATCTCCGTCGTCATCGACCAGGGCATCCGCCGGGGCGAGCAGGTCTTGTTCGAAGGGGCCCAGGGGACGCACCTGGATATCGACCACGGGACCTATCCTTACGTCACCTCTTCGAATACGGTTTCCGGAAACGCCTGCTGCGGCGCCGGCATCGGTCCGACGGTCATATCGGATGTCTACGGCATCGTCAAGGCCTATACCACGCGGGTCGGGGAGGGACCGTTTCCGTCGGAGCTGTTCGACGACATCGGGGACGCCATTCAGAAGAAAGGGGCGGAATTCGGCGCCACCACGGGCCGCAAGAGACGGTGCGGCTGGCTGGACCTGGTAATTCTCAGAAATGCCGTCCGGCTCAACGGATTGACAGGTCTCGTCATCACCAAACTGGATGTTCTGGGCGGGCTTCCCGAGATCGAGATCTGCACGGCTTATCGGTACCAGGACGAAACCTTCCGGGATTTTCCCGCAAGCCTGAAGATGCTGGCGGCCTGCGAGCCGGTTTACGAAGTCCTTCCCGGATGGACGGAGGACATCTCGGGCATCCGGCGTTTTGAAGATCTGCCGGAAAACGCCCGCAACTATCTCCGGCGGATCGAGGCCCTCATCGAGACGCCCATCAAGATCATCTCGGTCGGCCCCGGAAGGCAGGAGACCATCGTCCTGGAGAACCCATTCGCATAGGTCCACGGCTCTGGAGAAACACTTCGGAAGCTCCGCCTCAACTTTTCATCGGCGGCAATGGTGGAGCAGGGATTTTTTTGCTGTCGGACGCAATTTTAGGTTGACAATTCAGGCTGTATCCCTTAGAAGAGTAAGCCTTGTCGGGAAGTGGCTCAGCCTGGTAGAGCACAGCGTTCGGGACGCTGGGGTCGCTGGTTCAAATCCAGTCTTCCCGACCATCTAGAAGCAGAAAGGCCGAATCTGGAAACAGGTTCGGCCTTTGTTGTTGGTGCGGCTCCCAAGCCACAAACCTTGAGTGTCACAGCCTGTTATCGGCTACTCGGTTCTCCCTGTTTCATTTGGGAGCGTATCGATATCATTTCCCACGGTGATGCTGGGCGGTGCTTGGTTTACCAGGGCCGGTTTTTCGACTAGGACTTCGGGCGGCCCTGAAATGAGTTCCAGTGCGAGAAACGTCATGAGCGAAATGGTGATCAGGATGATGATATACCGCATTTGAATTCAGATGACCTTTGAATGGGTGCCGGGCTTTCCGGGCAATCTAAGATATTGTCGAACATCGATTTTTCCGAATCTGATCCAAATGAAAGCAAGATTGATGCCGGTTTTATGGAATCTGGATCAGAGGAGGGGGAAAGCAATTTGGATGCATGATTGCGCTGTTTTAACATGCAAAACAGCTATCGATGCTGATAGCGCCGGCCAGGGCGCGAATGCCGGATGGATACGATTGAGAAATAATGACCCAAAAAATGTGATGCGTTGACAAAATTTGTTTATCGGTGTCGATTTGGGATTTGGGGTCTGCAGTGAAAGAAAAGCAGAGGGAAAAACTCGACGTGAAAAGAAACCTGTTCTCAGGGATTCCTGCCGATCTGCCCGAGGAGTTGATGGAGATCCTCGCAGCGTCGGAGAATGTTCGCATCGAGCGGATTGTCTCCCGGGGGCATGCATCGCCGGAAGATTTCTGGTACGACCAGGACAAGGATGAATTCGTTCTGCTGGTTCGGGGACGTGCCGAACTGGCCTTTGCCGGAAAGCCGGATGTCTTGCGCCTGGAACCAGGCGATTACCTCGTCATCCCGGCGCACACCCGGCACCGCGTGGTTTGGACCGAGCCGGCAACCGATACCCTGTGGCTGGCCGTCCATTTTTAAACGAGAACAACTTTCGATGAGGATGATGTGATGGGATGGCGGACGGGGCTGCACCTCTTCCTTCATGTGGCGGCTCCCGCCCTTGCGGCCCGTCTGGCCTGGCGGAAAGACTTCTGGAAATCCTGGGCCGTCATGACGGCGGTAATGGTGGTGGACCTGGATCATCTGGCGGCCGATCCTGTTTTCGACCCCAACCGTTGCAGTATCGGATTTCATCCGCTTCACACGGTTCTTGCCGTCGGTGTCTACGCGCTTCTGTCTTTTGTTCCGGATGCCCGGGTTCTCCGATGGATCGGCATCGGTCTTCTGATTCATATGGGGTTGGACGGCGTGGACTGCCTGTTTCAGGAGAGGTGAGGGCTCGATATTTTCCGACGGAAAGCGGGGGTGCCGCCGGCATGCGACGGCCCCCGCGTCCTGATGTCACTTCAAAAAGCCCTGGATGATGCGGTTGACCGATTCGTCATAGGTCAGTCCCAGACTCATGAGTTTCATGAGTTGGTCATTGGCGATCTTGCCGATGGAGGCCTCGTGGGTAAGTTCCGCGTCCGGATGAAGCGCCTTCAGGGCGGGCACCGTTTCGCTGATGCCGTTGTCCATGATGATGGCGTCGCATTCGATATGGCCGTAGCATTTCGCCCGAGCCTCCAGATTCACGTAAAAATCCTGTTTGGAGTTTCCTTTAACCACCGATCGGGACACGATATTGGCTTTGCTGTCGGTCCCCAGGAGCAACAATTCATTTCTGGATTCGGCCCGCTGGTCGCCGTCGGTCATGACCCTTTCGGTGATCTGAATGGCGCTGCCCGGTCCCAGCTCGGCCGTGTTGAGCCGACGGGCCTCGTCCACGCCGCCCAGTTGCGAGAGCGCCATCTCGGCATAGGCCCCCTCATCGAGAAAGACCTTCGTGGTCGGGTTGAGGGTTCGCTTCCCCTTGCCGGGACCTAAGGCGACATGTTTTTCCACGTATTTCAGACGGGCGTTTCGGCCGATTCTGAATTCGTGGATGCCCTCGTGCCCTTCAGGCGCGGACCCGCCGCAGTGGATGCCGCACCCCGCGATGATGGTGACGTCGGCGTCTTCGCCCACGACGAAGGTGTTATAGACGACGTCGTGGAGGCCGGCCTGGCTCAGGATGACCGGAATGTGCACCGACTCGTTTTTCGTCCCCGGTTTGACGGTGATCACGATGCCCGTCCCGTCGGCATTGCTCTCGATGTCGATGTTTGCCGACACCTCCCGGCCCAACAGCTTTCCGTTTTTACGGATATTGTAGGCGCCCTTGGGGATGCGCTCCAGGTCCGCGACCGCTTTCAG
>NZ_JBFXGG010000143.1:0-6715 GCF_050178255.1 Desulfococcus sp.
TCTCTGCGGGTTGCGCAGATCCGGACGTTCCGGAAACTCGGATGGTAACTGTCAATCATTATGTCTAAAGCTTGCTCCGGGCGGCCCGGAAACTCGCTGGCGCTCAAACAGTCCGGGCCGCTGATCCTCCGCGGCGCTTAAGCGGCACTAAAACTCACCGCTGAAGGGGCGCGGGCCGTATCCTCCCGGCACCTCTTTCCGGTTACCATCATGAAAGTCGAGAAACTGAAAAAATCGGGAGCGATGACAAATGGCGGCGCTATTGTGGTATTTCGCGGTCTTTCTCTATTTTGGGGCCGCCGGAGCTTTGATGCTCTACGGCCTCAACTGTTATGTCATGATCTTTCTTTTCCACCGGGGGCGGCGTCGTGCGGCACGCCGCCTCGAGCGTGTCGCAGCACGATTCGGTGACCCCGCTCTACGGGACGATCTCCCTGTAGTGACGACCCAGATCGCTGTCTACAACGAAGTGAATGTGGTGGAGCGGGTGATCCGGGCGGTTTGCCGAATGCGGTATCCGAGAGATCGCCACGAGATCCAGATTCTCGACGATTCCTCCGACGAAACCGGTGATATCGTCGACCGGATGGCCGAATCGATGGCAGCCGAGGGTTTTGATGTGCAGGTTATCCGACGAAATACGCGAACCGGATTCAAGGCCGGCGCACTGGCCGCCGGTCTCGAGGTCGCCAAAGGGACGTTGGTGGCGGTCTTCGATGCCGACTTCGTTCCTCCCGAAGATTATCTCCTCCGGACCGTCCCGTTTTTCATGACCGATGATCGTCTGGCCCTCGTTCAGGCCCGGTGGGGGCATCTGAACCGGAAGCGATCCTTCCTCACCCGGGCGCAATCCATCGGGATTGACGGTCATTTCATGGTGGAGCAGGCCGCTCGGAACTGGAACAATCTCTACATGAACTTCAACGGAACCGCCGGCATCTGGCGGCGGTCGGCCATCGACGACGGCGGAGGGTGGGCCTGGGACACGTTGACCGAGGATATGGACCTCTCCTACCGGGTTCAGTTTGCCGGATGGCGGACGCTGTTTCTGCCGGATCTGGTGGTGCCGGCGGAGATTCCCGAGGACGTCAATGCCTTCAAGAGCCAGCAGTTCCGATGGGCCAAAGGATCCATCCAGACGGCGCTCAAGCTGTTCCCGCGCCTCGTGCATCAACCGGTACCGATTTTTCAGAAAATTCAGGCTTTTTTTCATATGACCCATTACCTGATCCACCCCATGATGCTTGTCGTGGCGGTTCTGGCCCTGCCTGTTCTCCTGGGGTTCGACCTGAAAGGGGGCCCGCTTTTTTTCGGAGCCGTCGCCTGTATCCTCCTGGTTTCCATGACGGCACCCAACGCCCTTTACCTCGTCAGCCAACGGGCGGCTTATACCGACTGGCTGCGTCGAGTGCTCATCATGCCGGTTCTCGTTGTGGTCGGTGTCGGCATCGCTCTGTCCAACACACGGGCGGTCGTCGAGGCCCTGATCGGGCACGATAGCCCCTTCATTCGAACCCCCAAACGGGGCGACCGCGAGATCAAGCGTTACCGTACGGCTTTTCCGGGGTTGGCATTCGCGGAAATACTGTTGGGGGGGTATTGTGTCATGACCTTTCTGGCGTATCTGAAGGCCGGAAAATATCTGATCGGCCCGTTTCTGGCTGTCTATGCCGCCGGATTTCTCTTTGTCGGCCTTCTGACCCTGGCCCCCCGCCTGTTCAGGGAGGGATGATCCCCGTGAAAGGTTTTCCGGGAGGTCGCCGATCCGGCACCAAAACCGAATGGTTGCCTTACGCCGTCGCCGTCCTCCTGCTGATTGTCTTATGCTGTGCCGGAGGACGATTCAGGGATATCGGCCGGACGCCCCTGCTTTTTCTCGGATATACCTTCCACTCGGGTTGCTTCATTGTTCTTTTCGCGGCGACATGGACCGCATGCCTGGCCCTGACCCTCTGCTTTCCCCGGAGCGTATCCCGCAGGCGACGAATCCGGGCGATCCTCGTTCCGGCGCTGATCTGCCGGGTGTGCCTTCTGCCGTTTCCCCCATCCGACGACATGAACCGCTATCTCTGGGAAGCGCAGCTTGTCCGGGAAGGCATCAACCCCTACATCCATCCCCCCGATGATCCCGTCCTGGCGGAACTCGCCCGAAAAGATCCGTTTCATGCGGGCATCAATCATCCGAACATCCCCGCCGTCTATCCGCCTTTGATGGTGGTGGGCTTTTCCGCTCTCATTCGGTTGGGCTACACCCCTCTGGTCATCAAGACCGCGGTGATACTGTTCGATCTGGGCACCCTTTTTCTGCTGATGCGTCTTTTTTCCCATCGCCGTCTGGACGAGCGATGGGCGGTCCTCTATGCCTTCAATCCGGTGGTCCTGCATGCCTTCGCCGGCCAGGGACACCTGGACGCGATCCACAATTTTTTTCTCCTGGCCGCCTTGTGGCTTTACGATCAAAAACGCTGGGGCTGGATGTTTTTTGCGATCGGGCTTGCCGTTCAGTCCAAATACGTGGCGATTCTGATCCTCCCGTTTTTATTCAATCGGGATAGCCGTCCCTGGTTCTGGGCGGCTTTGCCTGTCGTTGTGCTCCCCTGTCTGCCGTTTTTGGACGGCGGTCTGGCTCGGATCTTCGACGCCCTGATGCTTTTCGGCACCCGGTTCGCATTCAACGGTCCGATTCACGGCCTTCTCCGGTGGATGCTGGGAGGGATCGCTCCGGCCACGGGGATTTGCCAAGGAATCCTCGTCGGTATGCTGATTCTGGGGTACGGGTATTTCCATCCCCGGCGGAATCGTCGATTTTACGATGATCCGGCATCGGGCTGCTTTTTTGTCCTGGGAGCGCTGCTGCTTCTATCCCCGACGGTCCATTTCTGGTACATCGCCTGGATCGTTCCGTTTCTGGCCCTGAAACCCTTTGCATCGTGGATGGTTCTCTGTCTTACCGTCAGCGTCGTTTTCACGGCAGAGGGGTATCGGTATTTCACCGGGCAGTGGCGTATGCCCGACGGTGCGCCGCTATGGGTGTGGCTCCCATTCTGGGCATTGTTTTTGCTGGATGTCCGCCGCAGTCTGCATCGTCTCAAAAGCCCCGCGTTGGGCCGGCCGCCGGAAACGGTGAGCGTGGTGATTCCCGCCAAAAACGAAGGTGCCCGCGTGGCCGCCTGCGTGAGTTCGGTGCTCCGGGATCGCTTCGTAGTGGAAGTGATTGTCGTGGACGGCGGATCGACGGATGATACCATTGCGGAGGCATCACGGGCGGGAGCCCGGATCATTCGCCATCCGGCCCTTCCGGAAAGGGGCGGCGGCCGGGGGGGACAGATCCGCGCCGGGGTGGCGGCAGCGGTCGGCGACATTATCGCCGTGGTCCATGCCGATACTCGAATCGCTGCACCGGCGTTCAACGACATCGTCGGGCTGCTCCGACGTCAATCCATGATCGCCGGCGGCGCTGTCGGCGGAAGGTTTGACGGACAGGGGTGGCGTTTTCGCCTGCTCGATACGGCCAATGATTTCCGAGCGGCTTTCCTGGGGATCAGCTTCGGGGATCAGGTCCAATTCTTTCGACGCGGGCTGCTTGCCGCGACGGGGGGGTATCCGGATATGCCGATTATGGAGGATGTCGAACTGAGCCTGCGACTGCAGAACCTGGGGCGGGTGGTTTTTCTTTTCGGAGACGCTAAGATCTCCCCGCGGCATTGGCGGTTCGGCGTTTCCCGACGTACGGGCCTCATTCTCCGCCTGTTTCTGACCTACACGGGGGCGCGGTTGTTGGGACGGCGACCCGACACCCTCGTCATGTACCGGGCTTACTACGACAGAACGCCTTGACCTCCCGGGGGATTGCCTCATAAAAAAAAAGATTTGAAATCTCGAAGCTTTTTTAGGAGAATCGTTTTTTGAGGTTTGAGCATCCTGACCCGAAACGCACGAAAGGAGGTTTATGATCCAAAGACACGGCACTACTTCGAAGCAGAACGTCAATTCATGTTGCCCGGTTGACCATCTAAGCCGGACTGTCATCCAAGAAGGAGGAAGGCCCCCGATGAAGAAGCTCTTTCCGTTCTATACCCGTATAGGGTTCGTTTTTTGTCTTTGTTTCTCTCTGTTCAAGGTCTTTCCGGCGGCGTCGGCGGCTGAAGCCGTCAATTTGACCTACAGCAGCTTTTTTCCCCCTACGCACGTGCAAAGTCAGCTTTCAGAATCCTGGTGCCGGGAGGTTGAAAATCGCACCGACGGTCGTATCAAAATTCAGTATTACGCCGGTCAGACACTGACCAATACCAAACAGACGTATGACAGCGTCATGGAGGGTATCGCCGATATCGGCACTTCGGGACTGGCGTACACCCGCGGCAGATTTCCCCTGATGTCCGCCATCGACCTGCCCTTTGGCTATACCTCAGGAGTCGCCGCGACCGCAGCCGCCAACGAAGTCTACGCGAAGTTCCAACCCAAAGAGTTCAGCGATACGAAGGTCCTTTATTTTCACGCCCACGGCCCCGGTATGCTCCATACCCGGGAAAAGGCCGTCCGAACCCTTGAGGATATAAAAGGTCTGAAGATCAGATCCACGGGAACCAGCGCCGAGGTGGCCGCGGCATTGGGGGGAACGCCGGTACCCATGCCCATGCCCGAATCCTACCAGAGTCTTCAGAAAGGAGTGGTCGACGCTTCCATGCATCCGGTGGAAGCCAACAAGGGATGGAAGCTGGGAGAGGTGACCCGATATGCGACCTTTGCCTATCCCTCCGGGTACACAACCGTCTTTTTTGTCGTCATGAACAAGGACAAATGGAACAAACTCGACCCCAGGGACCAGAAAATCATCGAGGAAATCAATGTGGAATGGGCGGGCAAACACGGAGAGGCCTGGGACTCGAGTGATATGGAAGGCGTGCGCTTTTTTCTGGAACAGGGCAACACGATTTTGGGTCTGGATGCCAAAGAAAGCGCCAAATGGGAAAAGGCCGTTGCGCCGCTCATCGATATGTACGCCGCGGATCTCGACAAGAAGGGATTGAATGGAAAGGGCGTGATCGGAGCGATCCGCGAATCCCTTAAAAATTTTCAATAATCCACGAAACGAATCCATCATTGCCGCAGAAGTGCGTCCTGACATACAGGACGCACTTCTGCGAAGAACGGAGAGCGGAACAGAGGCAACGCGCTATCATGAAAGTTTTCTGGAAAATAATTCAATCTGTATCGGACGGAATGAAATCCGTCGGTGCCCTGTTTCTTGTCGGAATGACGCTTCTGACCTGTGTTGATGTGGTCGGTCGGTTTTTCAAGCATCCTGTTTTCGGCTCGGTCGAACTGGTGACGCTGATGGGGGTTTTCGGGGTGGCCTTTTCACTTCCCTTTACCCATGACACCAAAGGCCATATCGGGGTCGAATTGTTTGTCTCCAGATTGTCGCGAAAAACCCGTATTTTGATCGATATCTGCACGGCATGTTGCAGCCTCGGGTTTTTCGGCCTGGTGACGTGGCGCATGATTGACTATGCATTGAAGATGAAGAAATCCGGCGAGGTTTCCATGAACCTGGAACTGCCCGAGTATCTGACCCTTGTTGTGACGGCATTCTGTTTTGGGATGCTTTCCCTGGTCGTTATCAAAGGGCTTGTTGATAATATTGAGAGAATAAAAGAAAAATGAATCCCACATGGATTGGTATTATCGGTATTGTTGTGATGATTATGCTGTTTCTAACGAGAATGCCTGTCGCCTATGTGATGGCCATCATCGGTTTTCTGGGATTCAGTGTTATTATTTCATTTCAGGGCGGCTTGAACCTTCTGGCCCGCAGTTTTTACGAAACCTTCTCTTCGTATGGACTGACAACGGTCCCCCTGTTTATCCTGATGGGCCAACTGGCGTTCAACAGCGGCATGAGTCGAAGGCTCTACGATACGGCCTACAAGTTCCTGGGCGGCATCCGAGGGGGCTTGGCCATCACGACGGTTTCAGCGTGCACGGCATTCGGGGCTGTCTGCGGTTCAAGCCCGGCGACGGCCGCAACCATGGCCACCATCGGACTGCCGGAGATGCGGCGCAAGGGATATGCCGATGAGTTGGCGGCCGGTTCCGTGGCATCGGGAGGGGGGCTGGGCATGATCATGCCCCCCAGCGTGGTGCTCATCATATACGGTGTCATGACCGAGCAGTCCATCGGCAAGTTGTTCGTCGCGGGCATCCTGCCGGCCTTTCTGGTCACGATTCTGTTTATTGTCACGATCATGATCTGGTGCGGTTTATCCCCGGACCAAGGGCCCCGGGGCGAACGCTTTACCTGGTCGGAAAGGCTTCGCTCTCTCATGGATCTGGGTGAAACATTTACGGTTTTTGCGCTGGTGATGGGCGGCCTTTTCATCGGGTTGTTCACGCCTGTCGAGGCTGCCGGGGTGGGTGTTTTCGGGGTCACGGCCGTTGCACTGTTCCGCCGGAAGCTCAGCTGGAAAAGCTTTGTCGCCGCCCTCTATGAAACCCTCCGCACATCCTGCATGGTGATGATGCTCATCGCCGGAGCCACCATCTTTGGCAAATTTCTGGCCGTCACCCGGATTCCTTTCGACATTGCATCATGGATCGGCGGATTCAGTCTCCCCCCCATCACCATTCTTTTCATGGTGGTGGTGGTCTATTTTTTCGGAGGGTGCTTCATGGACTCTCTGGCTCTCGTTATGCTGACCGTTCCGATTTTTTT
>NZ_JBFXGG010000144.1:0-6635 GCF_050178255.1 Desulfococcus sp.
CGATTTTGTGTTCTTACAAAAATCAAACCCAAGTTGATGAGCGTTTCAACCGATCCGAGGATCGGTTCCAAAATTTACAAGAAAACAATGTTTTCTTAGAAGGATTTATTTTTCGATGGTTCCTTTCACCCGATAACTTTTGCCCTCAACGACCACGGTTTTAGTGTGATGCAAGAGTCAGTCAAGGAGCGCCGACGTGAGGGTGCTTTCGGGGCGTTCACCCTTTCAAAACCGCCTCCCCGGGAGCCGTGGCGTTGGTCTTTTTGGGCAGGGCGGCAAGCCGATGCCCCGACGGTGCGAACAGGTTGCCGGGGGCGAACGGGTCGGGTTCGGGAGGGTCGGGGCGGGGATGGGTTTTCATCCGGGCACGGAGCGTTGCGAGCTCGCCGGCCATGCGCTCCCGGAATTCGTGAAACTCGCTTCCGGCGAACTCCCGGCGGCGGTCAATCTCCGCGATCGCCAGGCGCGTCTCCTTGATCTCCGCCATGACCAGGGCGATGTTCTCTCTCAGGTCCGACCTGGATGCGGCGTTCTCGACCTTCAGGTTCAGGCGCTTGATGCTGCCCTGGAGATGTCGCAGGCTCGCGGCCGTCCGGGCGGCCGACTGGAGCCAGCCGATGAGCGCCAGGACCACGGCCGTGACAACACCCCAGAGCTCGGGAATCTCGACTGTCGGCATGTCCTTAACCTCCTTTTCGGCCCCTCCCCTCCGGCCTGGGCGCCGAAGCGGAAGGGGCATTGCAGTTCTCAGTTGATCTTCAGCACGATATCGCTTCCGGCCCGGCACCGGCGGTCGATGTTTACCGCCGTCTTTCCCGGGAACCGGCTCTCGATGACGACGGCCAGGTTCCGGCCGGGTTCGTAGGCGTTGTCCGTGAGGAGCGCGTTGAGCATGGGCGCGAAGTTGGGGGACTGCACCGCCGCGCCCGGGGCCCAGGCCTGGGTGAGGTCCCAGTGGGTTCGCATTGCCCGTTGCCCCGCCAGGATCGCGGCCCGCTGGCTCTGCCCGGTGGGCACCGCCGGGTTCGGGGTGATGCCGATGTGCGCGACAAGGGGGTCTTCCGTCTTGCCCGCCGTCCGGGCGACGGCCTTGAGATCCGTGCACCACGAATGGGTCTCGGCGCTGTTGAAGCTGATGTTGACGTGACCCAGAATCCGGCCCTCGCCGATGGGGCTGCATTCCACAAGGAAGGTTGCGGGCGCGGTAATCGGATCCTCGGTGAAGAGGCTTCCGACCGGCTGCCCCCCGGTGTCGTTGACGGTGATCCAGATCCCGCCCCCGCCGTTGTCAACGGGGTCCACGCTGATCCTGAAGTGGGTCACCCCGTCCAGGACGAGCTGGGGGGCGAGCCCGTTCAGGTCGATGCCCGCCTCGGAGATCTTCCACATGCCGTTCTCCCATTCCCCCAAGGCGACATAGTCGCTCCCGGTCCATTCGGTGACGGTCATCAGGTCCCGGACCAGGGCTTCCCCGCCGTCCGCCGTGAACTTGAGCCGGGCCGAGGCAACGGGCTTTTTGGGAAGCTGAACGTTTTCAAAAAAGACAACGGACCGGAGCAGGCCGGCCGCCTCGGTGCGGCCCAGGACGATGAGCTGCCCATCGGGATTGGCGGACGCCGCTTCGAACGCACCGCCCCCGCCCTCGGCGTCGCAGTGGCCGGCCACGGCATAGAAGATCTCCCAGGGCGTGGTGTCCGGGGGCGGGGCCGCATAGGCCGCGTTGGACGTGAAGGCGACCCGCGTGGCCTCCAGGAGCTCGTCCGGCGCATGGCCGTAGCTCCCCATGAAATCCACCATCTCCACGGTGCTTTCAGGGTCCGTCTGCAGGAGGTCGTACTCGCAGACCGCATCCTCCCGGAACATCAACAGGACGAATGCCTTGTCCTTGCTTTGCCAGGCAGCCGGGCCCACCGCCCTTCCGCCGAAGGTATCGCCGGTGTTGACGATGCCCTTGTATTCCATCTTCCATCTTTTCTCCGCCCCGGCCTGAATGAGATCCGCCAGCAGGGACGAACATTGCTTGAATGCCATATTCCGAAACCTCCGTTAATCCTGGGTCCAGCCTTCCGGCAGAGACGCTGTTTCGAGAGCGAGCTGAAAACAGATTCAACTCGACGCCCTGATCCCCCTTCAGCCTTCTTCCTCAGTCTCTTTCCGATCACTGTCACGAACGTCGATTTGAGTAAAAAAAAGCCCGGAAGCCCCATACGGGCCACCAGGCTTTTGCGGGTTGAAGGGTTTATCCGGCCTAGACGACGGTCGGGGCCAGGGCCGTCATGGCGGCGACGTCACCGCCGTGGTTCGCGAGGAAGTCGGCGATGGTCTCCGCCACGTCGGCAGGGTCCTGGGCCTCGAGGGTGGCGCGCACCGACTCGTCGGCCTTGTAGAAGATGAACAGCGCGTCCCGGGGGCTGCCCTCCTTGAGGTCCACCTTCCCGGTTTCATCCTTGGGCCTGCCGTTGTAGGCGACCGGGCCGATGCCCGTGGGGTTTTCAGCGGTCTTGATGCGGGCGTCGGCGGCCAGGGTCCAGTTGAGATCGTCGGCGCCGTTTTCCAGAAGAGACGCCGCAACGAGCGAGTCCTGTTCCCAGTCGAGCGGTAGAATGGCCATGATGTTGTCCTCCTTTCAGGTTTGGGGTTAATGTTTACCCGCTTCTTACCAGATAACGTCTTTTCGTGTGGGACGCTTGGGGACAAACCGGCACGGCAATCCAAAAAAAACGGCCGATGCGCTGAAATTCCCGCTGAGATCGCCCATTATGCCGCCCGACCTCCTGTCGCCAGGACGGCCCTTGCCACATCCTTCAGGATCCCGACCCATTCATCCTTGGTGATCTTGCCGTCTTCGAGGGCCCGGGTCATCGAATCCAGCAACGCCACGACGGCGCCAAGATAGACGATGTATTTCATCATGATCAATGCCTCCTTTTTCAGTTGTTGAGGTTGTATCCGGCCAGAAGCCACGCCTTGAGGGCGGGCCTGGGCACCAGCCACCAGGTCCCGACCCGGATCGCCTCCAGCTCTCCGGAATCGATGGCCCTGTATACGCGGCTCTTGCCGATGCCCATGATTCTGCGGATGTCCTTTGGTCCGTATTCCTCTTCCGGGAATTTTGCATCGAACCATGTGTCAAACCATTCCGGGGTGATATCCATGCCAGACTCCTTGGTATCGGGGTTATGCGGTTCGTTTTCTGGGGTTGAAACAGGGCAGAGCGGTTAGTTCGCCGTCTCGGACACGGCGTTTTCGCGGCGATCCTCGCCGTCCCATCGATCTTCCAGAAACAGTCTGAACGAGGTGTTCCGGGCCAACCGCTCCGGTTCGGTTTTCTCGGAACGCCTGCGAATGAACGCGTTGGTCTCGGACAGGAAGGCCTGTTTCAGCTCGGCTTGCTCTTTTGGGGACAGTCGCAAAAACGCGTCGGCCAGCTCCTCTTGACGAAAGAGGCGGCGTTGCGCTTGTTGCAGGCTTGCCGGCGGATGCCACCCCCACTCCCGGCGCGCCGCCTTCAGTGCGTTGATCTCCTGGATGATCTCCATGGGGGTCGGGCAGAAGCGGCTTTTCTTGAGCACTTGGGCGATAGCCTCCCGGACCTCGTCGTAGCTGTAATCATCCAAAGACAGCATGACCAATTTCAGGGCGTCGGGGCTGTAACGCCTGCCGTAAATCTCGGCCATACCCCGAACCAGCCTTACCATGTCTCCCGGATTTCCCGCTCGAGCGCTCTAAGCTCAGCTTCCCAAACCGGATCCGGACCGCCGCATACTTCCATGATTTCCCTGTTGATCTCTTTCAACCGCTCGTCGGTTTCGTCGGCGTGCCAGTCTTCTTTCGTGTAAACAGGTTTTGAAAAAAGGCGGTGGGGGGCTGCTGGTTTCTTCCCCCTGGTTTCTTTTACTGGTTTCTTATACTGGGTCAAAATTTTTGCCATGTTCCGGTCAAATTTTTTTACCTGTACAGGTAAAATTTTTTTCCCGGTCCCGACTGTTGACGGGGGAAAATCTTTTACCGGTACGGGCAAATTTTTTTCCCGGGTTACCGTTTGAATTTTGGGCCGGACGACAGCCTTCGGCACGGCTGCCTCGTTCTTCTTCGCAGAGGCCTTCTCACCCTTCCCCAGCGCTTCCAGATTAATCTCGAATCGTCGCGTGCACCGCTTCCCTGAAGAAATTTCGTCAATCGCCGCCTTTTCCAGCAAGGAATAAATCGCCTTCCGGGCCGTGGGCTTCGAGAGACCGGTCTTCGCGGCGATGTATTTCACGGCATACTTTTTGTTCGGATCGCGCCATCCGAGATTCTTGCGGATCATGAGCGCCAGAACCTTGAGCTCGTTTCCGGAGTATCGGTCGAGGTTGTCCAGGATGCTGTTCGGGAATCTTGTCCAGTTTTCGGTGGGATGTTCGATTGACATTTTCTCTCTCCGTTTGTGTCAGAATAGGAACCGATCCATTTTGCCTTTCCGGCTGCCTGGGTTGCTACGCCGCTACAACCTATGACTTAAGCTATTGCCTTTAATTATGGTTAGTTAGAAAATTTCTACCGAGAAGAAAGTATCTTTTTGGAAAAACAAGCACCGTGAGATATCAAAGTTGTCACATATTTTTAACAGCGGCGGAAATAACGCACCGATGGCCGAATATCGTACAACATCGCGATCTTTGCTATTCTTTTTGGCATACTTGTGCTGACTCAGGGTGTTTGTTATCCGGGCGCGATAATTTTTTTAAAATCGAATCGATACTTGATTCACATCACAGGGTTATATTTCTATCAGAAAGAAAATTATAAGTCAAGTAATTCGCTTGCCTGTAAGCTTAAAAGGCGTTTATAGAAAGATACTAACGAATAGAAATTTTCAGCAGGAGAACAAAAAAATGCCGGAGGGCCTTAAATGCGACGAGATTCGGAAAATCCTTGCGAAGTATCAGAAGGAGCGCGGCCAACTGGCGAAGCTAAGCCGAGCCGCCGGTGTCAGCGCCCCGGTCCTGGGGCGGATCGCCAGTGGGAAACAGAAGGCGCTGTCGGTGGAGTCATGGCTGCGGCTGCATCGGTATGACCCCGAGGTGTTTCCCCCGCCGCCGATGATAAACAGCGTCAATACCAAACACGGCAAGGGGTTCTCGGCTAAAGCGATGGAGATGTATCCGAGAATTGAGCGGATTATCGACCACGCCAACGAATCTGCCGAGGCCGATCTGCCGTGGGCGGTTTTTCTGGAGCTCTGCATCAACAGCCTGAAGAACGAAAAACTGAAAATCAAGAAACGCACCTCTTGACCCGTGCCTTCCAGGCCGGCATCAAGAGGTATGGAATCGCGGTCAACGCACGGGTTCGGCACGATGATCGGAAATCCGGGGGAACCCCAGAACCAACCGCGATATACGGCCCCGTTGCGCCAGACCCAAACCCCGATGGCCGGATGATATGACATCACGGTCAACGTAGGGGCGGACCTGCGTGTCCGCCCTCATCCCGCACCCCACCTAACGATGTTCCATACCCTGCCAAATACGGCCCTGTTGCGACAACCCCCTGCCACGACGGCCAGATCATATGCCATCACGGTCACCGTAGGGGCGGACCTGCGTGTCCGCCCTGTTCCCGCCCCCCACCAAACGATGTTCCATACCCCGCCAAACAATGGGCAGCCCAATTGTTCGCCGCGATGATCGGGAAATCCGGGGGCAATCCGCAAAGGGCGGACACACAGGTCCGCCCCTACGGGAATCCGAAAACCATCCGCGATATGCGGGCCTGTTGCGGCAAACCCCAACCACGACGGCCAGATGATATGACATCGCGGTCAACGTAGGGGCGGACCTGTGTGTCCGCCCTATTCCCGTACCGCAATGACGACATTTCTTTTTCCGGTTTCGCGCTATCGGCAATGTACCGCCTCATGTGATGGTACGGGAAAAATCGATATTTTGGGAAAAAGATGATGGGAGAGGAAAAGAAAGGAAGAAGATCGATCACGCATTTTCAGCCCGACGGGGTTGGTACAGTTTAAGAACGCCGCTGATACTGATTGATATCAAAACAAATTCATAACCCCTCGTGGGGAGAGATAATGTGGGGGCACTGTCCCCACAATTTGAGGATAAAGGCTTCATAACCCCTTATGGAGAGAGATAACCCATTTTATTTCGGGCGACCGGCCATCTATGTAGAATTCACAACCCCTCATGGGGAGAGATAACAGGGTCGCCCCTCGCGCGGGAGCGTGGATTGAAACTTTCATAACCCCCCATAGGGAGAGATAACCGATATCACCGATCTGGACAAATACACCAATGCCGATTCATAACCCCTCATGGGGAGAGATAACCCGCCATATCCATCCAGCTCCGCAGCAAGCCCAACAAGTTCATAACCCCTCATGGAGAGAGATAACGCATATAGCGGGAAAGATTATCCTGTGCATACAAATTTCATAACCCCTCATGGGGAGAGATAACGCGGAACTGTCGGGTTTTCAAGCGGTATCGAAAGCTCTTCATAACCCCTCATGGGGAGAGATAACATGGGTTATGAGGAGTTCCGGTACAAACAAGAGGAGTTCATAACCCCTCATGGGGAGAGATAACCCTGACAACCCGGTGGCGTAACGGGATGACAACTCGTTCATAACCCCT
>NZ_JBFXGG010000145.1:0-6617 GCF_050178255.1 Desulfococcus sp.
CGTCAGGCCGATCTTCTCATCGTATCGGGCACCGTCTTCAAGAAGATCGCTCCCGTGGTGCTGCGTCTCTATGAGCAGATGCCCGAGCCCAAATGGGTCATCTCCATGGGATCCTGTTCGAACACCGGGGGGATGTACGATGTCTACTCGGTGGTTCAGGGCGTCAACCAGATCCTGCCGGTGGACGTCTATATCCCGGGATGTCCGCCGCGTCCCGAGGCTGTCCTTCAGGGGCTGACCCTTCTCCAGAAAAAGATCGAAGAGACCGAGCGTCCCAGCCGACCCGTTTTTCATCTGGGCGGAGGGCGCCAGGGCACCCAGGCACCCGTTCTCGTGGACGGCGTGACCAAGTCCCGTGATCCAAGAGGACCGGGCATGACGGGAACCGTCATCCGCGGTTCGTCGGTGACACCCCCCGGGTTTCCGGAAAGCCGGTCGGATCTCATGTGGACCCCGGAGCCGAACCGCATCGTCCTCGGTGAACACGAAAAGTCACTCTCCGAAACGCTTTCAGCGCGATTCGGGAGAGGCGTCAAAGCACGGCCGACGACCTCGGACATCCTGACCCTCGACGTCGACAAAGATCAGATCAAGCCGCTGCTCAGATATCTGAAAACCGAATCCCCCGTGCGGTTCGAGCGGCTCGACGACCTTACAATCATCGACGAGTCGGCCCGCCGCGATCCTTCGGCATATCCCGATTTCACCCTGGTGTACCATCTCCTGGCCTTCGACCCCGCCACCCGGGTCCGCATCAAGGTTCCGCTGTACGGCGACATCCCCTTCACCGAGACCGTCACCGACATCTGGCCGTCAGCCGACTGGTACGAACGGGAGGCCTTCGACATGTTCGGGGTTCGCTTCGAGGGCCATCCCAATCTTACGCGCATCCTCATGCCGCCGGACTGGGAGGGACACCCCCTTCGAAAGACCCATCCCGGCAGGGCCACCGACATGGCGCCTTACACCCGCGAAGACGCTGCGACAAAACAACCGCTTGACGGCGGTTTCTACATCCGGCAACCGGGAGCCGGGGAATTGATTCTCAACGTCGGTCCCCACCATGTCAGCACCCACGGGCTCCTGCGCTACATCCTCTCCCTCGACGGGGAAGAGATCACCCGCCTCAAGATGGAAATCGGCTATCACCACCGGGGCGTGGAAAAGATCGGCGAACGACAGACATGGCATCAGTTCATCCCCTACACCGACCGGGTCGACTACCTGGCCGGCGCCGCCAACAACCTTCCCTACGTCATGGCGGTCGAGCAGCTGGCGGGCATCCGCGTACCGGATCGGGCCCAGTGCATCCGGGTGCTTCTGAGTGAGCTTTTCCGGCTGAGCAATCACCTCGTTTTCGTGGGCACCTTCGCCCATGATCTCGGCGCCATGACGCCGACGTTCTACTGTTTTCGCGAACGGGAGATGATCCTCGACATCGTCGAACTCATCACCGGCGGCAGGCTCCATCCCTCATGGTTCCGCATCGGCGGTACGGCCGCCGACCTGCCTTCGGGGTGGAAGGAGAAGGTCGACGAATTCGTGCGGATCTTCCCCGGAAAGATCGATGAATACGAAGCCCTGATCACCCGGAACCCCATTATTCGCGCCAGAACCGTGGGCGTCGGGCGGATCTCCCTGGCCGACGCCAAGGACTGGGGGGTCAGCGGACCGAATCTCAGGGCCTGCGGTCTGGCATGGGACCTTCGCAAGCAGTTTCCTTATTCGGGGTACGAAAACTACGATTTCGAGGTTCCAACGGCCGTGGGCGGCGACTGCTTTGACCGTTACGTGGTGCGTATCGAAGAGATGCGCCAGAGTCTCTCCATCATTCGTCAGGCCGCGGCCAACATGCCCGAAGGCCGGTGCGTCACCGACGACTATCGGTATGTGGTTCCGAAACGGGCCGACATGTTGAAGGATATCGAAAGCCTGATTCACCATTTCGTCAACGTTACCCGGGGCCCTAAAATTCCCGGAGGCGAGGCCTACGTCTGCTGTGAAATCCCGCGGGGGGAGCAGGGGTATTACGCGGTAAGCGACGGGTTGGGGTATGCCTACCGGATGCGCATTCGAAGCCCCGGTTTCGCCAACGTACAAGTGTTGCCCATGATGGCCGAGGGGTGGTCCGTTTCGGATCTCATCGCCATCATCGGGTCGGTGGATTACATTTTACCCGACATCGACCGTTAGAATCATTCAATCAACCTTCAATCTTACGGAGTGTACAAGGACGAACGGATGCCGACCGATGCCCAGAAAGACTCTCTGGAAAGAGAAATCCAGGCCGCCGACCACCCCCGGGAACTGGCCGTGGACGTTATGGCCGCCCTCCAGGACCGGGATGGATACCTGAGCGATGCGGCCGTGATGGAGACGGCGCGTCTCCTCGGCATGGATCCCGTCGAGGTGGAGGAGTTGGCCACCTTCTACACCTTCATCTATCGCGAACCCGTGGGCCGTTACGTCATTCACGTATGCGACAGCGTCGTCTGCTGGATGGAAGGATCGGAGACGATCGGTGGGCACCTGATGGGGACGCTCGGCATCGGCATGGGCGAGACCACGCCCGACGGCCTCTTCACCCTCCTGCCGGTCTGCTGCATCGGCTATTGTGATCGCGCCCCCGCGATCCTGGTCAACAGAAAAGCTTACGGGCCCCTGACCATTGCCGATCTCGACGCACTCATCGACAGGCTCAGGAACGCGGCGGATGCCCCGGGAGGGGAAAACCCAGGAGAGGAAGAATAGACGCCATGTATCCCCAGATTCTCCTCCGGAACCGAAAGCCCGACCGGATAGCCACGCTTGCGGAATACCGTGCCGGCGGCGGCTATGAAGGGCTCGTCCGTGTGCTCCAGCAGCGATCCCCCGCCGAGGTGCGGCAGGTGCTTCTGGACGCGATCCTCCTGGGCCGCGGAGGAGCGGCCTTTCCCGCGGGCATGAAGATGATGACCGTGGCCGAGGATGCGCCTTTTCCCAGGTATCTCGTCTGCAACGCCGACGAGATGGAGCCGGGAACCTTCAAGGATCGGGTGCTCATCCATGCCGATCCGCACCAGCTTATCGAGGGGATGATCCTGGCGGCCTATGCTATTTCGGCGGAGAAGGGGATCATTTTCATCCGGCCGGAATACGAGAGCGCCGCCCGGATTCTCGAACGGGAGATCGGGATTGCCCGGGAGGCCGGATTCCTCGGCCGGAACATACTGGGCAGCGGCATCGATGTCGAGATTGTGGTTCATCGCAGCGGCGGGCGCTACATCTGCGGCGAGGTGACCGCGCAGATCAATGCTCTGGAGGGTCGGCGGCCCAACCCCAAACAGCCGCCGCCCTATCCGACGGAAAAAGGGTTGTGGGGAAAACCCACCGTTCTTCAGAACGTGGAAACCCTCTGCTGTATTCCGCACATCCTCAGAAACGGCGCCCAGTGGTTCAAGGATCTGGCTTTGACGGAAAGCGGCGCCGGAACGAAGATCTTCGGGATCAGCGGCAAAGTGAATCGGCCCGGTTGCTACGAATTGCCCATGGGGGTTCGCCTCAGCGAGATCATCGAGGACTACGCCGGGGGCATGAAGAACGGCGGCGAGTTCAAGGCCTGCCTGCCCGGCGGCGCGTCCACGGGCTTTCTCACCCGGGAACACTATCATATCGAGATGGACTTCGACGCGCTCAAATCGGTCGGCAACCGACTGGGGACCGGTGCCGTCATGGTCTTTGACCGGGATACCTGCCTGGTGGCCGCCACCCTCAATCTTATCGAGTTTTTTGCCCGGGAGTCCTGCGGATGGTGCACGCCCTGCCGCGAAGGGCTCCCCTATATCCGCGAAATCCTGTGGCGTATCGAAACCGGAAAAGGCACGGCTGAAGACATTCCGGCGCTGAAGAAAATCTGTAAACATCTCTGGTATTCGTACTGTGCTTTCGCGCCGGGCGCCGTCTCGCCGGTGGAAGGGTTGCTGACCCACTTCGAGGGTGAGGTGGCGGCCCACATCAACCAGAAGAAATGCCCTTTTAGGAACAGCTGACCATCCATGCCGAAACTGACCATCGACAACAGGGAAGTGACCGTCGAACCGGGAACCAAGGTCATCGAGGCCGCGGCGCAACTGGGGATCATGATTCCCCGGTTCTGTTACCACCCGGCTCTGGGCGCCGTAGGTGCCTGCCGCGTCTGTGCCGTGAAGGTGCTCGCGGGACCGCCCCGGACGACGGGGATCCAGATGAGCTGCATGCTCGAGGCCCGGGACGACATGGTGGTGTCGACCACCGACGCGGAGGCCGTCGATTTCCGACGGCATATCATCGAATTCCTCATGCTCAACCATCCCCACGACTGCCCGGTGTGCGACGAAGGGGGCCACTGTCTCCTTCAGGACATGACGGTTTCGGGTGGACACGGCATTCGGCGATACAAAGGCAGGAAACGCACGCATGCGGACCAATACCTGGGGCCGCTGATTCAGCACGAGATGAACCGCTGCATCCAGTGCTACCGCTGCGTCCGTTTCTACCGGGAATATGCCGGCTACACGGATCTGGGCGTCATGGGCATCGGCTCGAGGGTCTATTACGGCCGGTACGAAGAGGGCGTTCTTGAAAACCCGTTCGCCGGCAATCTTGTCGACATCTGTCCTACAGGGGTCTTTACGGACAAACCCTCCCGTTACAGGGGCCGCCGATGGGATTTCGAACGATCGCTTTCGGTCTGTATCAACTGCTCCCTGGGATGCCGTACGATCGTCTGTTCCCGCTACCGCGAAGTGGTCCGCCAGGAGGCCGGATTCAACCCCGACGTCAACGGCTATTTCATCTGCGACCGGGGGCGGCACGGCTTCTATTACGCGTCCGCGAAGGATCGACCCCGCAAGGCCGTGGTTGACGGGAATGCCGTACCCGCGGCGTCGGCCGCCGAGGAGGCCGGAAGACGCATCGACCGGGTTCGCAACATCCACGGCGGGCAGGCTGTTGCCTGTGTGGGGTCTCTCCGGAACAGCCTGGAAAGCCAGGGCACGCTGAAAGCCGTCTGCAAGGCCCGGGGCTGGCAAGGGCCGGTTTTCTTTGACACGGCAGATGCAGCGGCGTGCACGGCGGCCGCCGTTGCCGGTCTTAATCGGCGCACCGCCGTTGCCATGCCCCGGTTGGCGGAAGCAGACCTCATCGTGGTCCTGGGCGCCGATCCCGTGAACGAGGCCCCCATGGCGGCGTTGGCCATGCGACAGGCCGCAAGGGCCGGCGCGGCCGTCATCGTCCTTGACCCGCGGCCGACAGTGTTGCCCATGCCGTTCACACACATACCGCTGCGGCCGGAGGAGATCGGCCATGTCTTCGCATCGGCCGTCGGTATGGGTGAGGATGCCGAACCGTTGCCGTTGGCGGCTGTTGAAAAACTGCGGGCGCTCGTGGCCGAGAGCCGGCGGCCCGTCATCGTCTGTGGAGCGGATGTTGTTCCCCCAACGCTGCCGACCATTGCAGCCGACGGCGTGTCGCACCTTCAGGATTCCGGAAAATCCGCGGGCCTGTTCTACCTGCTTTCCGGACCCAACGCCGTAGGAGCGGCGATGTTCACCGACGGTGTTCCCTCGGTGGACGACGTGGTGGCCGACATCGAAGCCGGCCGGGTTCATGCGCTGGTGGTGGTGGAGAACGATCTTTTTCACCGATATCCGGATCACCACCGCCTCAAAAAGGCCCTGGACGCTCTGGATGTTCTTGTGGTTGCAGACTACCTCGACCATCCGTTGTCGCATCGCGCCGATATTTTTCTGCCGTCGGCCACCGTTTTCGAAGCCGGCGGCATCTTCGTGAATCAGGAAGGGCGGGCTCAGCGGATTTCACCGGCATTCAAGGGGGGCACACCCCTCTCTCAAATCACCGGCGGCGCTCATCCCCCCCGGGAATTCACAGCGGACATCCCCGGCAGCGACGCCGCTCCGGCATGGGCGATCATCGCAAAACTGGCCGGCGACGCCTCCGTGGACCCGGCATCCCCGGGTGACCGCTATCCGTCCCTGTCCGTTCTGGACGATTGCCGACCGTTTCCCGAGGACGGCATCCTGCTCGACAGGACCCTCGGTCTGTCGACGCGAATCCCGCCGTCGGCTGCGTCCGGCACCATTGCCGGGGGAGACGACATCCTTGTCATTACCACGGACCTGACCTTCGGCACCGAGACGCTCTCCGCCAGATCCGCCTGCCTGAATGCGGCGGCATCGGCGCCAAGCGCCGTGATGCACGACGCCGATGCCGGCGAGATGGGACTTTCGAGCGGCGATATCGTCATTATCCAAGGCACATCGGGGCGGCTGTCCATCCCCCTGCGGACGACCGCCGAGATGGCCCGCGGCGTCCTGGTGATTCCGCGGCATCACCGCGTTTCCTGGCAGGTGCTGGGAAAAAACATGGCGGGCATCGACAGAAAGCGGATTCAGAAAGGCTGAAGAAGACGCGATGACGATCGCTTCCGAGATGCGGCATCGGGACATGGAGAATAATCAGGACGCAAAGGCCCGGTGGGGGCTCAGCCCGAAGCCTTCGGCCCGATAACATTATACTTTTGGACCGTTAAACCTATGTTGAACTGGATCGCCGGATTTATCGTTTTGTGGGTTAAGATC
>NZ_JBFXGG010000146.1:0-6580 GCF_050178255.1 Desulfococcus sp.
CCCGATCGACCCATCTGGCATAGATATCTACCAGGCTTTCCCTGGCGCGGATCCCCGCGGGAGAGGTGTCGGACCCGATCAATACCCGATCCGGATGCTTCAGATCGTTGACGGCGGTGCCTTCGGCAAGGAACTCCGGATTGGAGAGGACCGTAAAACGCGTCTTGTGATTTCCGGCATCGAAAATTCGCTTCATGGCCTGAGCGGTCTTCACGGGGAGGGTGCTTTTTTCGACGATGATTTTCGGTGTGTTGGAACACTCCCTGATCTGACGTGCGGTTTTTTCCCAGTATTGCAGATCCGCGGCCATTCCGGCGCCTGTTCCAAACATTTTTGTCGGGGTGTTCACGCTGACGAAAATCATATCGGATTCCCGGATTCCGGCTTCGATATCCGTGCTGAAAAAAAGGTTTCTTCCCCTCGCCGACCGAACGACCTCGTCCAGACCCGGTTCGTAAATGGGAAGGCGCTCCGAATTCCAACGAGCGATCCGTTCCGGATTGATATCGACGACCGTGACCTTGATGTCCGGACACTGGGATGCGATCACCGCCATTGTCGGCCCTCCGACATACCCCGCTCCGATGCAGAGAATTTTCATTTGACGCGTTTTTTCAGTCATGTGGTGTTCCTTTAACCGCTTGTCGTTCCAGTTTCATGATGATTTCGTCCGACTTGATCAGTCCCAGATCCTCCCGGGCGACGTGTTCGATGAATACGGGGTCGTCTTTGAGCCGGACGACGGTTTGGTGAAGGGACAGATTCTTCTCGACCAGCGCTTCGTTTCTCTGGATGATGCGCTCCTTGTTCAGCCGCATGGTCTTGAGGTCCATCAGTCCTTTGCCCCCAAAAATGATCATCAAAAACATGGCGGAAACGATCAGGATCGGGAGGTAGATTGTCAGCGTTCTCTTGAACAATTCAGTCGTCTCCTTGCTGTGGGGACTGCGAGCCCGTTGCTGCGCTGCTCCGGCAGCGTCGTTGGATAAATGGTTACTCAACTTTCGACTGTCATAGGCCGTATCTATCCGGTCTCCATCATGAAAGTCGAAAGTTGAAATGGTTATAAATAACCCCATAACTTAAAATGTGGCAAGGGAAAAATAACCGGACAACACGAGCTCGTCCGTCCTTTCGACGATGATCGGCGTTCTGTCCGGAAAACGGAGAATAAAGATTCAGGCAAATCAGGCCGGATGCACTTTTATCTTGACAGAATCCCAAGAACCTGTGTAGTTAGAAGAGTTTATCGTAAATAATTTACCAATGAAAGGAGTCTCAATCTTGGCAAACCACAAATCAGCTTTGAAGCGGGCACGCCAGAACGTGCTGCGGCGGGAACGGAACCGTATCGTCAGAACGCGAATGAAGAATGCCGTGAAACAGGTTCGGAGCGCGGCAAATGAAAACAGCAAGGATGCGGCAGTCGAGCATCTGAATCAAGCCAAATCGGTGATCGCCAAGGCCGCCAAAAAGGGTGTTATTCACCGGAATACTGCCGCACGAAAGATATCCCGTCTGGCCAAACTGGTTAATACCGTTTCTCTTTGACGCGGCATTGGGGGTCGGGTTTCCCGCCGGTTTTGAACCGGCGCAGACATCCGTTCTCAAAAGGCACGAAACGACCGGCGATACCCGAGGGAAAGGCCGTCTTTCGTGCTTTTTTTTGAAGCTGCCCTCTCCTCCCCTATTCACGAGACCGGTGGGTGACGTCAGAATTTGTCTGTTATACGGCTGTAGACCGCCTCGGCAAGCCGTTGCGACAGCGCCCTGATGGCCTCGCGTTTGTTGTAGTCGGTGGCGATTTTTTCCGTCAGAATCCCGTAGGTTTCACTTTCGGATATTCCGTTTGCCGACCAGATGATCTCTCCGTTCCGATCTGAAAGACTCAGACTGACAACGGCGGTAATGCGCCGCTCGACGGACGTGATTTGACCGCGATAGGCGACGGTCGCCACAGGCATGGCGACAATGGTTCCGCTCAGGACGGCGTCCGCATCGTCGCTCTCCACCACGGTGTTCCCGTTTTTTGTGAATTCGAAGATCAGATCGTTGGTGAAGATGTGTTCAACCCCCGTTTCAGCGGTTCGGTTTTCAAGCATCTTGACCGAAACCGTCGAGATGTTTTCTCCCAGCTTTTCGCCGGCGGAGAAGCGATAACCGCAGGCGGTCATCGACAGAACAACGGCGGCGAGCATCCAGATCGGCAATGACCGGCGATGTCCCGAACGACGGTTGAACATGGGTCTCCTTCCAAGGGGCTAATTATCCCGACAGTCCGCTTCCGGACAACGTTTTCAAAACGTGAACAGCCCTGACCGGTTCCGCAACCCGTCAAGGTTACACGACGATATTGACCAGTTTGTTCCGGACCAGAATGACTTTTCGAACCGGGCGTCCTTCGATGAACCTCCGGACCCGTTCATCGGCAAGGGCCATGGACTTGATCGCATCGTCGTCGGCTTCGGGGTCGACACTGAACTTGCCCCTCAGTTTTCCGTTGACCTGAATAACGATGAGTATCTCGTTCCTGACGAGAGCGTTTTTCCGGTAGGACGGCCACGGTGCCTGCAGAACCGAGGGTTGATGACCGAGACTCTCCCATATTTCCTCCGCGAAATGGGGTACCATCGGTGAGAGGAGCAGGACTGCGGATTCGATCCCCAATCGCATCACCGCCGCTTTCCGGGGAGAGGCCCCCTCCCTTTCGACGGCGTACATGGCATTCACCAGTTCCATCACGGCGCTGATGGCGGTGTTGAAGTGAAAGCGGTCTTCGATGTCGTTGGTCACCTTCCTGATCGTTTCATGAATTTTCCGATAGATGTCGCGGAGTTCTTCGTCGAGGTCTTCCGGTGTGCCCTCATAGGGGGGGATGCCGTCGATAAGGGGGTTCCAATCGAGCACCAGGCGCCAAACCCGGTTCAGAAAGCGAAGTCCCCCTTCGACGCCCTGGTCGTTCCACTCCAGATCCCGTTCGGGTGGGGCGGCAAACAGACAGAAAAGACGGGTCGTGTCGGCGCCGTATTGGTCCATGAGCGTTCCCGGATCGATGACGTTTTTCTTGGATTTGGACATCTTCTCCACGCGACCGACGGTGACCGATCCGTTGCACAGTTTGCATCTCGGGCCGTCGGCTTCCCAGGTGACCTGATCGGGAAACAGATACCCGTGCTCCGGACAGGAGGTGCTCTCCTTGCAGACCATCCCCTGGGTCAGCAGCCGGGTAAAGGGTTCCCTGCAATCGATCAGTCCGAGATCATTGAGAACCCGCGTGAAATATCGGGAGTAGAGAAGGTGAAGAATAGCGTGTTCTACGCCGCCGATATATTGATCCACCGGCATCCAGTAGTCGACGGCTTTTCTGTCGAACATCCCCTCTTCATAACGCGGACTGCAGTAACGATCGAAATACCAGGAGGATTCCACAAAGGTATCCATGGTATCGGTCTCGCGTCGGGCTGAGGTATTGCCGCAGGCGGGGCAGACGACCCGGGCGAATTCAGGCAGCGTCGGCAAAGGCGACCTTCCGCCGTCGAGCAGGGATGCGTCCTCGGGGAGAATGATGGGCAGATCCGCTTCGGGTACCGGCAGAATGCCGCAGGTGGGGCAATGAATCATGGGTATGGGCGTTCCCCAATAGCGTTGCCGGGATATTCCCCAATCCCTGAGCCGGAAGCTGACGGTTTTTTTTCCGAGGCCCTCACGTTCCAGGTAGGCCGCCACTTCATCCAGTGCCTGACGATTGGACATGCCGTTGAAAATGCCCGAATTGACCATCTCCCCTTCCCCGGCATAGGCTTCGGTCATTGTAGCGGGATCCAGTTCCCGGTCCTCCGGGCTCACGACGACGATGATGTCGAGACCGTATTTCCGGGCAAACTCAAAATCCCGTTGATCATGGGCCGGGACAGACATGACGGCGCCGGTGCCGTATTCCATCAATGCGAAATTGGCGGCGTAGATGGGCATTTTCCGGCCGGTCAAGGGGTTGATGCAGTAGGCTCCCGTGAAAACACCCTCCTTCTCATAGGATTCCACTGCCCTGGCCGAACGATCCTGAAGCGCCGTCTTATCGACAAAGGCATCGATCGCGTCCGCTTCAGGCTTTCCCCGTGACAGCTCCACAACCAGGGGGTGTTCGGGGGCGAGGCACATGAAGGTCGCTCCGAAAACGGTATCCTGACGCGTCGTGAAGACCGAAACGGATTCGGCTGAGTCTTCGATGGGAAACCGGATTTCCGCCCCAACGCTTTTTCCGATCCAGTTTTTCTGCATGGTGGTCACCTTGTCGGGCCACCCGGGCAATGCATCGCAATGCACCAGTAGATCTTCGGCGTAGTCGGTGATCCTGAAAAACCACTGCCAGAGCTTTTTCTGTCGAACGGGTTTGCCGCAGCGCCAGCACATACCGGCCTCGACCTGTTCGTTGGCGAGAACGGTCTGGCAGGGTTCGCACCAGTTGACGAAGGATTCCTTCCGGTAGGCCATCCCTTTTTCATACATTTTGATGAAGAGCCACTGTTCCCATCGGTAGTATTCCGGCCGACATGTTGCGATTTCACGATCCCAGTCATAGGAAAAACCGAGCTGTTTCAGCTGCTTTCGCATGGCGTCGATATTGTCGTAGGTCCACGCGGCCGGGTGAGTGTCGTTGGAAATCGCGGCGTTTTCCGCGGGCATGCCGAAGGCGTCCCACCCCATGGGATGCAGCACGTTAAACCCGCGCATCCGCTTGTATCGCCCCACAACGTCACCGATGGTGTAGTTGCGAACATGACCCATGTGGATTTTTCCCGAAGGGTAGGGAAACATTTCCAAAAGGTAATACTTCGGCTTGCCGGGCGTCTCGCTGACCTTGAAGACCCCTGACGTCTCCCAATATTTCTGCCATTTGGCTTCGATGGTCCTGGGGGTGTATCGCTCATCCATTGTAACGTTTTTCCTCCTATCACATGACGATCAGGGGGTTCCGGGCCGTGGTCGCGTCACGTACCTTGATAACGGCCGCTCCTTTTCAAAGGGTTCCCGCATCGACGGCCTAACCGTTTGACAACATGTTCCCAATGCGTCCTTCCCATGGCATAATGTGGGGAAAATAGCAAGACCGAGACGGCTGGAAGGTGCTGTTCTCCGGGAGCGTGCGCCCCCCGCTGATGTCTGCCGGAGAGCGCCCTTTCCCGTGTCGGATCAGAAAGACGGCGACGTCCTCATTGTTTCTGCCGGTATCGAATCCGTTTCGGCAGGGCGACTTTACTGAAAAAAATTCCAATCAGTTGAAGGTCGAAAAGCAGGAAGCCCACGGGGATCACTGCCTGGGGAATGAAGAGTGACGCACCGGAAATGTGATTCACGCCAGGGTTCATGCTGTATGTGTGGCGAAGCATGATGAGAGACTGGTAGAATGCGAAGGAACAGAGCACGAATGCGGCCAGAATGATGGTCAGACTAAAGGTTCTTTGAACCTTGACAACCCCGTGTGAGAACCGGGCCTTACGTCGGGATCGACCGTCGTTTTTGAGCAGTTGGGCAGCACCCGCCATGACAACGGCGATCAAAAAATAGATCAGTGGTTTTTCGCTGATGAATGTCGAGAATTTGAATACGGTTCGTATAAATATTTCTACGGAAATCAGGGTGATGATCATGACCATGAACAGCATGGTCACGCAGTTTCCGGCTGACGCACAGGCATCGATCCAGCGGGAACCTTTTTGCTTAACAATCTCAAAAGGCATTTCCATAACTCCTATCGGTGATCGGACCAATCTTTATTACTGTCACACGAAATGGCAACAGCCGATCAAATCGGCGAACAATATAGTATCGGGTTCAAAAAAATCAAGGTTTTTTTTGGGCAATCACAGGGAGCGCAGGATGGTATGACCGTCCGTCGAAGGTGACGTAATGATCGGACTTCGGCACACCGAAGCCTCGTTGAACGGGCGATAAAATGGGTCATTTGCGGGCGTGGTGTCGCTCAATCACCCGAAGACGGTGGGTCCGTCTGACTTTTTTCCATATTTCCCGGACAATGACCATGGCCGGATCCATGAGTGGATAGTTCATCTCCCTCATATACCGCCTGCAGGACGACAGCAATGCCGGGTTTCCCCCGCCGTTCAGCTGAAATTCCTTCCGGATCGTCTCGGCCATGCCGACGTAAACAGGACCCAATTCGGACTCCGACAGGTGGGCCATGATCACCTTGTCCCGTAAGGAAAGATCCTGCAGCAACAATTCGACCACCGCTTCGACGTCTGTTGGAAAATCGAAGCGGTTGAGCTCATGATTTACAGGTTGAAACATCATCGTATCCCTCCTGGTGTCTGCTGTTCATGTCATGCATTCACTTTCGACTTTCATGATGGTAACCGGAAAGAGGTGCCGGGAGGATATGGTCCGCGCCCCTTCAGCGGTGAGTTTTAGTGCCGCTTAAGCGCCGCGGAGGGTCAGCGGCCCGGACTGTTTGAGCGCAGCGAGTTTCCGGGCCGCCCGGAGCAAGCTTTAGCGGCACTTGAACGAAACCGCGTGGGGCGCGGGCCGTATCCTCCCGGCACCGGCCTATGAAAGTCGAAAG
>NZ_JBFXGG010000147.1:0-6433 GCF_050178255.1 Desulfococcus sp.
ATGGAATGGGACGCCTATCTGGCCTCCCTGGATTCGGCGTGATGCCCAATGGGTGATGCTTCCGTTGCAGAGGAGACGGGCATGGCCGGGCTCTCGGTGGAAAATCTGTGCTTCTCCGGGATGAAACCCGTTTCCTTCAAGGTCGGTCCCGGTCAATGCGCCGGATTGACAGGCCCATCGGGCTCGGGAAAGACACGTCTGCTCCGGGCCGTCGTCGACCTGATTCCCCATACCGGGGAGATTTCCTTGAACGGCGCGTACGCCCGGACGATGCCGGCCCACGCATGGCGCAAAAAGGTTGGGTTCCTGCCTGCCGAGAGCGCCTGGTGGGGGGAGACGGTCGGGGCGCATTTCATACAGATCGATGCTGCGGAATTCAGGCGCCTTGGATTCGATGCGGATGTGTTGTCGTGGGATATCGCCCGGCTATCCAGCGGGGAGCGGCAGCGCCTTTCCCTGCTCCGGCTGCTGTCGGGAAGGCCGGAGGCCCTTCTCCTGGACGAACCGACCGCAAACCTGGATGACGACAATGCGGCGAGAGTGGAATCCCTCATCGCATCCTATCGACTGCACCGGAATACGCCGGTCATCTGGGTGACGCATGATCCGGATCAGATCCGCAGGGTTGCCGCCGTTCACTTCAGGATCAAGAGCGGCGCCCTGATGCAAGCGGCTAAGCGCCAAAGGTGAACACGCCATGCACGTCATATCCCTCTCCCCTGTAGACCTGTCCATTTCAGCGCTTCTGGTGATCGCTCTTGCCCTCCTCTCGATCCCCATGAAGCTGCATCTCTCACGGCAGTTGCTCTTCGCCGGAAGTCGAACGGTGCTGCAGCTTTCCCTGGTCGGCATGGTGCTGAAAGCGCTCTTTGATTACATGCACCCGGCAGGCCTCGCAGCGGTCGCTGCGGTGATGGTCGGGGCTGCGGGTGTTGAAATCATGCGGCGACAGAAACGCCGGTTTACGGGGGCATGGAGCATCGGGGTGGGGACCCTTTCCATGTTCATTTCATCCTTTTGCGTCACGATACTGGCTCTGACAGTGGTCATCGATATCCGTCCCTGGTACCATCCTCAATATGCCGTCCCGCTGCTGGGCATGATTCTCGGCAACACGATGAGCGGCATCGCCGTCGGTCTCGACCGTCTGACCGCCGTCGCCTGGGACCAGAGGACGATCATCGAGGCGCGCCTGACCCTGGGGCACCGATGGTCCGAGGCCATTGAGGAGATCCGGCGGGAGAGTATCCGCAGCGGATTGATCCCCATCATCAATTCCATGAGCGTTGTCGGTCTTGTCAGCCTTCCCGGAATGATGACGGGCCAGATTCTTTCGGGAACCCTCCCGATGGAAGCGGTCAAATACCAGATCCTGATCATGTTCCTGATCGCCGGCGGAACGGGATTCGGCACGATTCTGGCGGTAACCCTCGGGGCGCGGCGCCTCTTTGACGACCGCGAACGGCTGCGCCTTGACCGTCTGCGGTCCTGAATCTGCAATCCGGAATGGATCGGGGCCGCACCTCTTGATGAAATCGTGTTTATACTTAATTTACATCATGGTATTATTTGAAAAGTTGTCATGGCAGGTTGTCAATCGCTTTAGAGGGAGTAACACCAAATGGCCGAGACTGATTACTACAAAGAACTGGGGGTCAATCGAAACGCCTCCGATGATGAAATTAAAAAGGCTTACCGGAAGCTGGCGATGAAATATCATCCGGACCATACCAAGGGCGACAAGGCCGCGGAGGAAAAGTTCAAGAAAATCAGCGAGGCCTACGCCGTCCTCAGCGACAAGGAAAAGCGAAAACAGTACGATACCTATGGCTCGACTGATTTCCATCAACGGTTTTCCCAGGAGGATATCTTCCGGGGATTCGATTTTTCGAGCATTTTCGAGGATCTGGGATTTGGCGGTCAGAGCTTTTCCTTCATGGGGGGGCGGGGTGGCGGCAGGCGCTTCTCGTTTAGTGGCGGTTCGCCTTTCGGCGCGGGGTCCGGCCCCCAGCCATCGGCCAAAGGATCGGACCTGGTTTACGAACTTCCCCTCACCCTTCGGGAGGTGGCCTCCGGGACGAGCAAAACCGTAAGTTTTCAGCACGGCGGTCGGAGCGAACAACTCACCGTAAAGATCCCCAAGGGAATGATCACCGGAAAAAAGCTTCGGATACCGGGAAAGGGCGACCCCAGCCCTTACGGCGGCCCTTCCGGGGACCTTTTTATCAAATCCAAGGTCGTCGAGGATCCGGTTTTCACCAGCGAAGGCCATGACATCCATGTCGTCAGAGAGATTCGACTGACCGATGCCCTGCTGGGTACGACCGTATCCGTGCCCACCCTTGAAGGCGGTGAACTCAGCCTGAGAATCCCTCCGGGTACGCGGCACAAAACCAAAATGCGACTCGCCGACAAAGGACTGCCGGCCATGAGGGGGTCCCATCGGGGAAATCTCTATGTCACCGTCCATGTAGAGATGCCCTCACATCTGACGGCCGAACAGAAAGCATTGGTGGAAAAGCTGAGGGAGACCGGCATCTGAGAAATCCCAAAAGAATTGACAAATTCCTATTCTTTAAGTTATTCCTCGTCGACAGGGCGATGCACTGTAATCCCTGTTTTTTCCAACCACAGGCCGACCGCGATACAAAGATCGGCGGGACATTAATGCTCGCCGGTCGATTGTCAGGCAGCCATCGGGCTGTTGATGCCAACCTGGAACAATTTGGAACGCATTGAATATTATGCCGGAATTTATCCCTGTTTTAACCCGTGAGCGGATCGAAGAACTCGTCGTCGGCGTCGCCGGAAAAATCTGCGACGATTACAAGGGTCGTGACCTCGTTCTCGTCGGTGTCTTGAAAGGGGCTTTCATTTTTCTGTCAGACCTCTGTCGCCACATGACGATTCCCGTCCAGATCGATTTCGTCGAGGCCTCCAGTTACGGCGCTGAAACCTCGTCTTCCGGTAATATTAAATTGAATAAGGATATCGAGCTTGATATCGAAGGGAAAAATGTCCTGATCGTCGAAGACATCGTCGATACGGGTTTGACGCTTTCCTATCTTGTAGAGCACATCAAGGGCTTCGGTGCAAAGACCGTGAAGATCTGCGCCCTGATCGACAAACGTGAACGGCGAGAAACCGATATCCTCGTGGATTATGCCTGCTGCGTGGTCAATGCGGGGTTTCTGGTCGGATACGGACTTGACTACGCCGAAAATTACAGAGAGTTGCCGGGAATTTTTCATCTTAAATTTTAGCAAACACTTCCAGGGGGAGGGTATGATCATAACCTGTGACTACTGCGACGCCCAATTTGATCCGGATCATTATCCTGAACAGCTTGTCGATTCGAAAATTCGATGTATCCGCTGTAACGCCGTCCTGGAAGTCCCCGGGCCGCTCATCGAGCAGCATTCCGAAAAATTCCCCACCGCCCGATCCGCTACCCGGAATCCCGATATTTCCGAGAAGGAAGCCAGATCCTCGCGAACCAACATGCCGGGTAAAAAACAAAAGAAAAAAAAGATGTCCAGGTCTCCCGAATTCGGGCGTCCCGACCCTGGCGCCAATGACCGTCTCCTGAGCGGGAAGGGATCCGGCGTCGTCATCGGCGGCCTTCCGGGAACAGAAGACGGTTCCGGCTTATCGCTTGGGGGAGAAGCGCGCCCGAAAGCCGATGGAATGACGGATGAAAAGACCGAAATGTTCAGCCTGGACGACCTTGACGATACGGATGTCAGGAATGGTGCCGATGCTGAAAAGGAGCTGCTTTTCGATTTCGATCTGGAGCACATGGGAATTGACGCCGATACCGCATTGCCTTTCGAGTTGGACGACCGGATCGACGCTGTTGACAGGGACGGCTTATTGGATCTGTTTATGGACGTGGATCTCATGAAAACCATCGATAAAGGCTCGGGCAGAAGACTTTCGGAAGATGATGAACTGCATCTGGACATCGATGACGAGGATCTCGACGCTGATGAAGATGGTTTGGGGCGGCCGGCCATGGATTTTCGAAACCTGGAAAAGGCGCTTCAAGACGCGGCGGATGATATCGAAGAAGATGCGTCTTTCGACGATACGGGGCTGGGTTTGGACGAGAACCTCCTTCTGGATCTGGATCTGGATTTCGACGACGAAGAACATGATCCGGCAACGGTCATGGTCGATGACGGTGAAGCGATGCGGAAGCCGGACGACATATCGGAGGAAGAATCGGAGGATGTGGGACTGGGTTTGGACGAGAACCTCCTTCTGGATCTGGATCTGGATCTGGATTTTGACGACGAAGAACCTGGGCCGGCAGCAGTTCCGGCCGACGGCGAGGAGGATGATCCCGCTGTGGATCCGGTTCTGGATACAGACCTGTCGAACAAAGGCCTGGATCCGGATGAACAATTGATTTTGGACCTGGATTTCGATGAAGCCGGGACCGGAAATTTTCCGGCGTCATCGGTGTTGTCCGGCACAACAAGCGACCCCATCGAATTGACCGTCGATATGAACGACGACCATGACCGATCTTCAACCGACATCGCTTCAGATGATGCGGGAGACTTTTCCCTGGAATTGGACCTTGACCTGGCCGATGAGGATTCCCCGCTTTCCGGGCAGGACGAAGGTTCGTTCACGGAAGGGCCGGTCGCGGCGGACATCCTCGTGGACGAGGAAGAAGACGTTCCCGTGGAATTGACGCTCGAGTCGGCGGATGCGGACGACCGGATTCCGGGGTCGGATGAGAATGTGCCCGCGGGAGATCCTGCCGCGACGGATATTGCCTTGGATGAGGAGGGCGAGTTCTCTCTGGAGCTGGATTTTGAAGAAGCGGATAATGCTTCTGCGGATAATGCTTCTATGGATCAAGCGCCTGCTGAATCCGTTCTCCCGTCTGTGAAAGACGAAGACGATATCCTCGAAGTGTTGGGGGGTGACTTGGAATTCAATGAAGAATTCCTGTTCAATATGGATCCGGAAAAATTCAAAGAGGCGCCCGATGCACTGGCGACCACGACAAATCCGGCGAATCATGAAAACGGCGATGTCGACATCGCTTTCGACCTTAAAACACCATCTTCAACATTTGAAGACACGCTTCGGCATTCCGATGTCCCAGAGGCGAAACACCCTTCGCCGGCGGTTGGTGCGCGCATCGATGAAGCGGTTGATCGGGATGACGATTTCATTGACGCTTTTGACATGGGGATTCCAACGGATGAGTTTGAGGAACTGAAAGAAAAACGGAGTGATCGAAACGCGACTGAAAAAACCGCCATAGATCATAACGGCTTCGCTGTCGCCGATGATGATGGGTTGATGGGCCGCCCGCGTAAGAGGATGCCTGTCCTGATCCTGTTGTCGATGCTTTTGGGCGCTCTATTGTTCGGTGCCTATTCTTTCGGACTGTTTAAAAGCGACAATGCCAAAAACATATTGTACAACATTCCGCTTCTGAAAGACTATTTGCCTGCGCCGAACGATCGTGCCGGCGAGATTGTCACCCTGGCGCATACGATTCAAGAGCGATTTGTTGAAAATCAATGGGTGGGAACGCTGTTTGTCGTCAGCGGCAGTGTCCAGAACGGATACGCTATGCCTCGGAGCCACATTCAGGTGACCGGCAGGCTGTTTTCTTCCGGAAAAGAGCCCGCCGGCGTCGAGACCGTCTATTGCGGCAACACCTTGACGGACGCAGAATTGAATTCGCTGCCGCCGAATGAACTCAAGGCCCGGCTTGGCAACAAGGCCGGCGCGCAGAACAGCAACATCGATGTCCCATCCGGGGAAATACTGCCGTATATGATTGTTTTTGATAATTTACCCGAAACTCTGGAGGAGTTCACCATTGCGGTAAAAGAATCGGTTCCCGCCGACGGATAAAAAACTGTGTTTTTCTTCTTGACTTTATCTTTGCCGCCTGCTAAATACTACCGCGCTTTTGGACGATCCCCAAAAGCAACATCCGCAAAGGTATGCAGCGGATTATCCTTTCCAAATCTATTCCTTGGCTTTCTGAACGGCGATGTAGCTCAGTTGGTTAGAGCATACGGCTCATATCCGTAGTGTCCGGGGTTCAAATCCCTGCATCGCCACCAACCCTCCTTCCATCAGCGTCCAACACCATCCCAAAAGGCTTGAGAAATCAGGTTCTTTCATTTTTTTATTGTCCGGTACAATCCAATAGTATTAACCCGGCAATTAAAGATATAAAAAAATTGAAGAATATGCTATAGAGTGTGCATGGAAAAAATTGATGCACGCAAACTTGCGCCGGAAGTACAGCAACAGCTTCGAAATCAGGCAATTCGTCTTCGTAAATCCGGAAGGACATACAAAGAGATTTCCGAAATTATTGGCGTCCATTTTACGACTATTTGTGGATGGTGCAAAAGGTATGAACGCGAGGGAGCAAAAGCGATCCAGATAA
>NZ_JBFXGG010000148.1:0-3880 GCF_050178255.1 Desulfococcus sp.
GTTCGAACCGTTTGATGATTATCGCCAGAATGGCCATCAATACGAGAAGGATGCCGGCAGCACCGAAATGGGCTATGGCATAGTTGCGTTGGTTTTGTTCGGCAATGGTTCTAAGATATGTTTCCATCTCAAAGAGACAGGCCAACAGGGCGTTGAAATCTTCACGGTTTTCGAGCGCCGAAACGGTGGCGTCCAGGCCGTTTCGATGGGCCGATATCATGTGTCGGGTGGACGTCTTGTATCGGGCCAGCCTCATATTCAGCGTCGCCAACTGTTTTTCAATTGATGATCCCGGATGGGTGAGGATCGGATGACCGCTTTTTTTACGCGTGACGCACAGGCGCTCAAAATACCATATTGCCTGGTCCAGGTATTTCCATATGCTTTCAACGCGGTTTTCGGTTTGACGGTTCAGAATGGTATCGATCGAGAGCCTCGCGTTGGTCGCTTCGAGCTGAATTTCATGAAGCGCGATGATGAGAGGGGTGTCGACGCGCTGCACCCTTACCCCAACCTGAAAGCCGTACATCACCAGGCCCGAAAAAATGACCATGACCATCCCTGCCAGCAGATAAATCCGCCGAATGGAAACGAATGCGGTGTTACGGGGGTGAGCGGGCGTCGGTTCCAAAGCTCTCTTCCGTCAATTCCAGAATGAATGACATCGCCTTGTCGATGTGGATGCCGCCAATGAACTCCGATCGATAGGGTTTACCGGTATCCAGGGCGGAAGTCCGCAAAAAACGTGCAGTGAACGCAGACCATCCTGACGATCACCTCTGCATTCCGGCATTAAGTTGTCATACTATACGATAATGAGGGGGGATTGCAAGCGATGGAATCCTATCCATTTGTTTTCTGGCGGAGAATCCGGCCATACGGCCGATCGCCGTTTTTTGCGCCTGTTTTTCAACGGTCCGAAACGGCTGTCGTCGTTCGGGTTGAATGACGTCTGCTGTCGATGTCGCGGTGAGAGCGGTGCAGACAATATCGGCTGATGTGTTCAGCCGGCCTTATTTGTAGCCGTATTGGTTCAGTTTTTTCCGCAATGTCGGCCTGCTGATCCCCAGCGTTCGGCAGGCTTTCCCCAGATGCCCCTGTTTGATCTTGAGCACCTGAAGAATATGCTCCTTTTCCACCTCGGCCAGGGTTTTTTCCGATGGCTCCTGAACAGCATCGACACCGGTTTCGGAGATGGCGTTCAGGATATCCTCCCGGGTAAGTACCGGCGATTTTGTCAGCACCGCCGCCCGGATAAGACTGTTTTCCAGTTCCCTGACATTGCCGGGCCACGCATAGCTTTCCAATAGTTGCCTGGCACCTGACGTTATTGTTTTAATCGGCATTTGGTGCTTATGTCCGATCTTTTTCAAAAAGTAGTTCGCCAACAGGGAGATGTCGGACCGCCGATCGCGAAGAGGCGGCACATAGATGGTTACCACGCGGAGTCGGTAAAAAAGATCCGATCTCAATCGGCCGTTCGAGGCCATTTTGGCCAGGTCTAAATTGGTGGCGGCCAATATGCGGGCATCGGATTGCAGGACTTTGCTGCCGCCAACCCGGATGAATTCCTTCTCGTGAAGAAATCTCAACAGCTTGCTTTGCAGCCGCAACGGCATTTCTCCGATCTCGTCGAAGAAGATCGTGCCCTCTCCGGCCAACTCCAGGGTTCCCTTGCGGGTGACGTCCGCGCCGGTGAAAGCGCCTTTTTCATATCCGAAGAGTTGACTTTCGGTCAGGGTGTCCACCAGTGTGGAACAATCCACCACCATGAACGGATGGTTTTTCCAGGCGCCCTGATAATGGATGGTTCTTGCAATGACTTCCTTGCCCGTACCGCTTTCTCCCTGAATCAGGACCGTGACCTTGGAATCTGAAACCATGGCGATTTTTTTGAACACTTCCTTCATCGGCTGGCTTTTGCCGACGATATATGGGGTCTTTCCATCAGATGGGGCGGCAACGCCTTGCTTTTGGGGAGGATCCTGATGGGTGCGGGCACGGTTGATCTTGTCGAACCGATTCAATGCGCTGTCTATTTCATTGATATCGATAGGTTTGTGAATGAAATCGAAAGCGCCCAACTTGATGCAGTTGATCGTGTTTTCCATATCCTGAAAGGCCGTGACGATGATGACCTGGGTGGCGGGCATATCATTCCGCAGTTTTTTCAGAATGATCTGGCCGTCCATATCCGGCAGCTTCAGATCCAGAATCACGAGAGAAGGCCGTTCCCTGAAAGCCGTTTTCAAGCCTTCTTTTCCGGTCAGCGCGGTATATACCTTGCATTTGCGCTGTTCCAGAAAAAACCTCATGGAGTCCAACAGGGACGCCTGGTCATCAATGATGAGCACTCGCATGATCTTTGTCTTCCTCAACCGGCAGGCAGAGATAGAAATTCATGCCGCTCCGGCGATTGATCGCGGCCCGGACAGATCCGCCGTGAGCCTCGATGATCTTTTTGACGTTATGAAGCCCCAGGCCCGTTCCCATGGCCTTCTGGCTGAACATCGGGTCAAAAAGATAGGGCAGCATTTCTTTGGGCAATCCCGGACCCTGATCCGCCACCAGTATTTCGACCCATTCCTTTGAATGTTGTTTCAAGCGGCGGACGATAATGGTCAGTTTCCCACCGGAAGGCTGGGCTTCAACCGCGTTGAACAGCAGGTTCAGGAGCGCCTGTTCCAATCGATGGGGGTCCGCATTTATCGTCTCGATACGGCGACTGATTCTCAAGAGCACGGATACCTGGTTCTGGGTGATGCGCCGGTGCATACTCTTCAGGCAAAGATCCAGCAGCGTTCTGATATTCACCGATCGATAGGAGAGCCTCAACGGAAATCGGATATTCATCATTTCCTGCAGGCTTTTTTCGATCTGGTTCACTTCGGTAAGGCTGGCCTCTACGAGACGAAGCCGTTCCGGGGGCAGCTCCATCAGCAGAAAAAGCTGCAGATTCATTCGCACGGTCGACAACGGATTTCTCACGTCATGGGCAATCGAAGCCGCCTGAAGAGACAAGGCCTTGAGTTTTTCCATTTCCCGATTCTTTTTTTCCAGCTCTATCCGCTCACTGATATCCCGGCAAATGCCGATATTGGCCATTCGGCCTTCGAATACATTCTGGTTCGCCATGATTTCAGTGGGAAGCTGTTCACCATTTTTACAAAGCCGCCGGTACTCGATTCGAGCGGGCGCCACTCCGGGCTTGAGGCACAGTTCATACGCCTGCCGAATTTTTTCCTTGTGGTCATCCGCCACGAAGTTCAGATAATCTGTCTGAAGCACCGCTTCATGATCATATCCATGCATCTCTGCAAAAGAACGGTTCGCAAAAACGATTCGACCTTCAATCAAGACCAGGAAGCCTTCGTTAATATTCTCGACGAGGGTCATATATTTTTTTCTGGATTCGGAGAGCTCATGGGTACGGATCTCGATTTCTTTTTCGAGAATTTTCGTGTGATCACGCATGAAACGGTCATGGATGCTCTGGAAGTATTCCGAAAACTGGGTGATCGCATAAACCATGCAGGTGTGAAGCTTCATCAGCAAAGGCTTCCGCTCTCCCGGGTCGATTTCTGAAAATACGAGCGGGATCAGGGTTTCTCTGTAGAACTCAAAGGCTTTTTGAACCTCCGATACCTTATAGCCCTCTTTGAATCGCTGTCGTGCGATCATCGTAATAAAGGCCTTGAGGTCGGTCCAGTCGTCGGAAACTATCACGCGACGAAAGGCCAGGGCTGCGGCGTTCATGCGATGTTTAAGATCCTCGGCCGGCTCGTTGTGATATCGGATCGACAGGTCACGGTATACCGTGTCGAACCATGTGCTGACGATCTGTTCATGACGCTGATGGAAGAACTGTCTGACATCCATG
>NZ_JBFXGG010000148.1:3980-6372 GCF_050178255.1 Desulfococcus sp.
CATGCGATGTTTAAGATCCTCGGCCGGCTCGTTGTGATATCGGATCGACAGGTCACGGTATACCGTGTCGAACCATGTGCTGACGATCTGTTCATGACGCTGATGGAAGAACTGTCTGACATCCATGCGTGTGCTCCGACTCCCCTCCCTCAAGTATAATCCGATCAAGATGACGCCCATGTCGATATGGGTGTGTTGACGCTTCAGAATGAAATCTCAACTTTCGGCTTTCATAGGCCGGTGCCGGGAGGATACGACCCGCGCCCCGCGCGGTTTCGTTCAAGTGCCGCTAAAGCTTGCTCCGGGCGGCCCGGAAACTCGCTTGCGCTCAAACAGTCCGGGCCGCTGATCCTCCGCGGCGCTTAAGCGGCACTAAAACTCACCGCTGAAGGGGCCCGGGTCGTATCCTCCCGGCACCTCTATCCGGTCAATATCATGAAAGTTGAAATGATGTTTCAAGCCATATTGAAAAAAACTTTCAATCATCCGATAAGCCAAGATTCTAACCGACTGTATTTTAACATAACTTGTTGTGGCACAGTGATTGCTTAGTAAACATTAATATCATTCATTAAGTATTTTTCAATCGAATTTTGTCTCTCATACAAAAAGGAGGTCCAGATTTGGAATAAAGTCTGTTTGCTCACATCTTCAGAGATGTGTCGGTAAATCGCCGTGAAAGAAGCATGTACGGGGTGCCGGCCGCAGGTCGAAATCGATCTCCTGCCGCCACGGGACCGACATGAAAACGCTATCGGCGGTCAACATCAGAATAGCATATGAAAAGGGAGAGACGTATGGATGGCCATGTTTCATATCCACCTGAATTCGCTGATGAATATCGTAAAAAGGGCTACTGGTTGGATAAAACCATCACCGAGGTGATGGATGAGAGTTTTGAACGGTTTGCATCGAATCCATTGCTGATATCCGCCCAGAGCGGCCGTGTGTTTACCTATCGGGAATTCGGAGCGTTGAGCACCCGGCTGGCGCTTCACCTGAAAGCATTGGGTCTTAAACTGTATGATCGGGTCATTCTGCAGGTTCCCAACCAACCGGAAGTGCTTCTGGCCTACCTGGCCGTCATGAAGGCCGGCGGCATCCCCATTATGGCGCTCCCGCCCCACCAGGAAGCGGAGATCGGGTATTTTGCAAGGCATTCGGATGCGGTGGGGCTTGTGATACCGTCCATATTCAGCAAGACGGACAAGCAGCAGATGGCCGCAAACATCATGAAGGCGGCTGCTTCACTGAAGCTGGTTCTGGTCACCGGCGGCGAACCCCGGGAGGGTTTTCACGCTCTGGATCAGTTGTTGGCCGACCCCATCGAAGAACGTGTCGACGCGGAGACCTTGCCTCGAGCGAACCCGGACGCACCGGCCGTACTTCAATTGTCCGGGGGGACAACGGGTGTACCGAAGCTGATTCCCCGGACCCACAACGACTATGTGTATAATTTTCTGTGCAACGCCGATATCAGCCGATTGAGCCGGGAAAACATCATGCTGGTGGCGATTCCGCAGGAGCATAATTTTGCACTGGCCTGCCCCGGATTCATGGGCCTGGTTTCCCGCGGCGGTTGCGAGATCCTCAGCAGTGTGCCGTCGCCGGAGGCGGCCATGAAGACCATCCAGGAACACCGGGTGACCCACTGGACCGCCGTGCCGGCAATGATCATCGGCATGCTGAACCATCCGGACAGAGATAAATATGACTTGAGTTCCCTGCAATTGATCCTTACGGGCGGCTCGAAACTCAATCCCGAGGTGGCCTATCGCATTCGTCCGGAACTCGGTTGTGACGTGCAGCAGGTGTTGGGCATGGCCGAGGGACCGCTTTTCTGGACCCGCCTGGATGATCCGGAGGAGGTCCGCTTCACGACCCAGGGCCGTCCGCAATCTCCGGGTGATGAATTCAAAATCGTTGAGCCGGCAACCGGTGAGGAAGTCGCGCCTGGTGCGTTGGGTGAACTCTGGTGCCGGGGCCCGCATACCATTCGCGGTTATTATCGTGCTGCCGAACACAATGCCAAAGCCTTCAGTCCGGACGGCTATTACAAGTCGGGGGACCTCGTGAGGCTGCATCCAACCGGCAATATCGTTGTGGAAGGCCGGATAAAAGACTGCATCAACCGCGGCGGCGAAAAGATCAGCGCCGAAGAGATTGAAAATCATATCCTCGCCGACCCCCGAATTGACAACTGCGCCTGTGTCTCCATGCCGGATCCGGTACTGGGGGAAAGAGTATGCGCCTTCGTGGTGCTCAAACCCGGCCGGGAATTGACATTACCCGAACTGAATCATTTTCTTCTGGAAGAACGGCGTATCGCCAAGTTCTAACTGCCTGAACGCCTGGAATTGTTGGGCGCCATGCCGCTGACCAATGTCGGTAA
>NZ_JBFXGG010000149.1:0-6358 GCF_050178255.1 Desulfococcus sp.
ATGCGCGTCCGAAATAGCTGAAGGCGTCGTGAGCCGTGATCATGACCCGCTGATTCTCGGGAATGGAGGCGATGACCTTGCGGACATAGTCGTCCAGGGTTTTGAGATTCGACAGATAGGCTTCGGCTCTGGCCCCGTATTCGGGGGCGTTTTGGGGGTCGAAGGCCGAGAGCGCGTCCCGGACCACCGTCACGGCCTTCATCCATCCCTGAACGTCCATCCAGACGTGGGGATCGTAGTGTCGGGTCTGGGGGGTGTGTATCAGATCTGTCCGTTCCAGGCGCTCGGTCACCGGAATCACCGGGCGGCGCCGCCCCACCTTGGCCAGGATCTCCGTCATCTGCCCTTCCAGGAGCAATCCCGAGTAGAAGACGATGTCGGATCGCAGGAGCACCGCGACGTCGCCCCGGGTGGGGTTGTAAAGATGCGGGTCGACGCCGGCGCCGATGATGCCCGTGACCTCGGCCCGGTCCCCCGCGACCTCGCGAACGATGTCGGCCACCATCCCCACCGTCGCTCCCGCGCGAAAGGGATATTTTCCGTCATAGGCCCCGGCACTGGGGGTGCAAAAAGCGTCGACCGCCAGAAAGGCGAGGGTCAGGAGGGCAACAGCGGTTCGGTACCGGGATGAGTGTGTCGGGGGCATTCATACCTCCTCTTGAGCAACGGATGTCGGTCGTTCAGCCGTCGACGGCATCAGCTTCCGGCTTTCGTCATGGTGACCGGACAGGGGCTGAAGACCGAAGGCTGAAGGCTGAAAACTAAAAAATTCAACTGTCGATTTTCATAGGCCGGTGCCGGGAGGATACGGCCCGCGCCCCACGCGGTTTCGTTCAAGTGCCGCTAAAGCTTGCTCCGGGCGGCCCGGAAACTCGCTTGCGCTCAAACAGTCCGGGCCGCTGATCCGCCGCGGCGCTTAAGCGGCACTAAAACTCACCGCTGAAGGAGCGCGGACCGTATCCTCCCGGCACCTCTATCCCGTCACCACATGAAAGTCGAAAGTTGAGTGAATAGGCCACCAGCCTGTGAATACCGAAAGTTGAATGTCAAACTATCACACATTCATCGGCTTGACAAATTTCATTCTCGACTTTCGACTGTCATGATGGTGACCGGACAGCGGCTGAAGGAGATGAAGGCACCGTCTGAGGCGGCCGCACCCCTTCAGCCTTCGGTCTTCAGCCTCAACGCGCGGGCCTTATTCTTCCGGCACCGGCCTATGAAAGTCGAAAGTCGAGTTAACGTCAACGGCCCCATGCGGCGCGGCCGCGCTGCTGTCGACGGGAACGGAATTCCCCGTTTGACAGTGTCGGCAGTTGTGATATCGAAGGAGCGGACGGCGAAGCCGATGGGAATGACCGATTTGCGGGCATCCCCATCGGGCTGTATGAAGAGAGGAGTCAAATGTCGGGATTTCAAGAACTCATTGTTATCGCGCTGGTGGTGTTCCTGATCATCTTCATGCCCCGGGTGATGCCCCGGAAACCGGAGCCTCGTGCCGGCGGGACGGGTTTCCGCAAACGGCTTTCAGGGAAAATGCGCCTGGGAATCGCCGTGTCGGCGGTCTACCTCGCGGGCGCCGCGGCATGGTTCAAACCATGGGAGGAGGAGCCGATCCGGTTCCTTTATATCGGGGTGGGGCCGGTCCTGGCCGGGTGGTTGGCCTGCTGGGTTGTCGCCGGGTTCCGGGGACGATGACCACCCAGAACGCCCCCAGGGGCATTCTGCTCTTTCTCCTTGCCACAGGGTGCATCGTTCTGATGAACACCTGCGCCAAGATGTGCAGCTCGGTTTACGGCCCCGTGGAGATGGTGTTTTATCGCGGCATCGTCGCCCTGGCCCTCCTGGTCCCCTATATGCGCATGACCCGACCGTCGTCCATATTCAAGACGCGACGGATTCGGGCCCACCTCTACCGCGCCATGCTCGGGAACATCGGTGTCGGTCTGATTTTCTGGGCCTACGCCCTCCTGCCCATGGCCGATGCCACATCCCTGCTGTTTGCAGCGCCCCTGTTCGTTACGGCCCTGTCGCCCATGCTTCTGGGGGAGCGCATCGACCGGCACCGGTGGGCCGCCGTCATCGTCGGTTTCGGCGGTATTCTGATGGTGGCCCGGCCGTCCATGGGGATGTTCGCCAATCCCGCCTCTCTCATCGCTCTGGGTGGGGCGTTTTTCGGAGCCCTGGTCGACATCACGCTCCGTCGCCTGGGCCGGACCGAAGATCCCCTGACCACCGTATTCTACTTCATTCTCATCGGCGTCATCCTCTCCGCGCCGTACACCCTTTTTTCCGGGGCCTTCCCCACCCCGGACCTGTTGCCGTGGCTGGTCGGGATCGGTGTTTTCTCGGCTGTTCAGCAGGTCGCCAAGACCACGGCGTTCCAGTTGGCCGAGGCGTCCCTCCTGGCGCCCTGCACTTACAGCGCCATCCTCTGGGCCACGCTGACGGGCTGGATATTCTGGCGGGAGCTGCCGACCCCCGCCGTCATCGGGGGCACCGCGGTGGTGGTGGCCAGCAATCTGACGATTGCGTGGCGGGAACGACAGCGCCGACCCGGAGAGGCCTGAATTCACTTTTTACGAATGCATCAAAATATGATATCGGCGGAAAGAGGGGGGCTTGTCGCCGCCTGCCGTCTGTTTTCACCCGACACCAAGGAGGAGCGTTATGGGCAAATCGCGGGATACCAAGAAAGAGGAAAAGAAGAAGCCTGCCAAGAGCATCAAGGAAAAGCGGAAGGAAAAGCAGGAGAAACAGAAGGAGAAATAGCCGGGTGCGTCGCCGCTGGACCCGAGCCCCGGCCGGCCGACAGCGTTGCCGTGCCAGCCGGGCATCGGTCCGGGCGATATCATCGATAAGGACGAGGTTATGCCAGGTGCTCGATCAGGATCCGCAGCATCCGGCGCAGCGGCTCCGCCGCACCCCATAGCAGCTGGTCACCCACCGAGAAGGCCGTGAGATAGGTCGGCCCCATGTTGAGCTTCCGAATCCGGCCCACCGGGACCGACAATGTGCCGGTGACCTTGGCGGGCGTCAGCTCCCGCAGGCTCGCCTCCTTTTCGTTGGGAACGACCTTCACCCAGGCGTTGTGTCCGCCGATGATCTCCTCGATCTCGGCGAGCGGCAGATCACGGGTCATTTTGATGGTGAAAGCCTGGCTGTGGCAGCGCATGGCGCCGATGCGGACGCACTGGCCGTCGATGGGCAGGGGGTGGTCCTCGCATCCGAGAATCTTGTTGGTTTCCGCCTGCCCCTTCCACTCCTCCCGGGTCTGCCCGTTCGGCATGGGGCGGTCGATCCAGGGGATCAGGCCGGCGGCCAGGGGCGCCCCGAAATTTTCCGTCGGAAAGGATTTCTCGCGGAGGGTCTCCGTGACCCGACGGTCCAGATCCAGAATGGCCGAGGCGGGGTCGGACAGGAGCGAATTCGCGCTGTCCCCGATAGCCTTCATCTGGGACACCAGCTCGCGCATGTTCTTGGCGCCGGCCCCCGAGGCCGCCTGATAGGTCATGGAGGTCATCCACTCGATCAGTTTATTTTCAAACAGACCGCCCAGCGCCATGAGCATCAGGGAGACGGTGCAGTTGCCGCCGACGTAATCCCGGACCCCCCGGGAAAGGGCTTCGTCGATCACCCGGCGGTTCACCGGATCGAGGACGATGACGCTTTTCTTCTCCATCCGGAGGGTCGAGGCGGCATCGATCCAATAGCCGTTCCAGCCGTTGTCGCGCAGCCGGGGGTGGCAGTCCTTTGTATAGTCGCCGCCCTGGCAGGAGACGATGATGTCCATTTCCGCCAGACGGTTCAGGTCGAGGGCGTCCGCCACCTCGGATGCCCCCCGGCCGATATCGGGCCCCTTCAGCCCGGCCTGGGACGTCGAGAAAAAGAAGGGATCGCATGCATTGAAATCGTTTTCCGCCAGCATCCGGTTCATCAGAACCGAACCGACCATGCCGCGCCATCCGATAAAGCCTACCGTTTTCATGAACATCTCCCATATATTCTGCAAAAAATTGGTTGATACGGTTTATATGCCCTCAGGGCATCCCTGCTTACTTTGATGCAATCGGCGGCAAAAATCAAGTCTTGAGGATTCACGGGGATCTTTCCGTCGAATTTTTTTCGATTTTCCGATAATACCCATCCCTGCCTATGTACAACATCCGAAGTTTACTTTATACATACAGGAAACGGGAGGTGACGCCGTCCCCAAACCCGAAGGGCGGCGTGAAGACAATACCGATAAGGAGGCAGACGGTTTCAATCATGACACATTCGATTATCACTGGAACGGGCAGCTACATTCCCACGGCGAGGATTCCGAACAGCCATTTTCTGAACCGCGAATTTTACAGTGCCGACGGCGTACGGCTGACAAAGCCCAACACCGAGATCATCCAGACGCTCCAGAACATCACGGGTATCCGTGAACGCCGATATGTCACCGATGATTTCAAAACCTCCGACATCGCCTTTTTCGCTGCGGAAAAAGCCATGGAAGGGGTCGATCCGGAGAGCCTGGACGTGATCATCGTGGCACAGAATCTGGGGGATGTGCCGCAGGACAACGTTCGGGTCGATATGGTCCCTACCATCGCCTCGCGGGTCAAACACAAGCTGGGGATTCAAAATCCATACACCGTCGCCTACGATGTTCCCTTCGGCTGTCCTGGATGGCTGCATGGAATGACGCTGGCGGACTACCATATCCGGTCGGGGGACGCCAAAAAGATCCTGGTGATCGGCGCGGAAACCCTGTCGCGGATTTCGGACCCCCACGACATCGACTCCATGATCTTTGCCGACGGGGCCGGCGCGGCCCTGGTGGAAGCCACGGAGAAGGAGGCCGGCATCCTGGCCCACGTCACGAGAACCGATGCCGCCGACCATGTCTATCTGCTGCGGATGGGGAAATCGTACAATCCGAACCGTACCGGCGGTGAGCTTTACATCAAGATGGACGGCCACGACATTTACCGATACGCCCTTAAAATCGTGCCCGAAGTCGTGAAGAAATGCCTGGAGAAGGTCGGGTACACCCTCACCGATGTCAGGAAGGTCCTGATCCATCAGGCCAATGAGAAGATGGACCATGCGATTCTGACGCGGTTGTTCCGTCTTTACGGGATCAAGGATATCCCCGAGGGCGTCATGCCGATGACGATCAACCGCCTCGGCAACAGCTCCGTCGCCACCCTGCCGACGCTGCTGGATCTCCTCTGTCGGGAGGAGTTGGAAGGGCATCGTGTCGGTTCCGGAGACATCCTCGTCTTCGCTTCCGTGGGGGCCGGCATGAACATCAACGCCATGGTCTACAAGGTGCCCTGACCTTTCCGACGCCGCGGGGAACGCCGTTTCGGCCGTTCGGACCGAGCCGGGGTGACGGCGGCCTTCTGGCGTTCCCTGGCCGCGCGGTCTCTTTCCACGAAGATCGTCTCTTCCGTAAAGGGATCTCGTCCGGTGTGGTACATGAGGGTGGACCAGGTGGCGGGCGTGGGGGTGAAGATCTGGGTCTGTTCGGGCAACAGGTGCAGCTTTTTTTCGGCAAAGGCTCTGAGGCCGGCCATGTCCGCCTGGGTGCACCCGGGATGGGCCGCCATGAAATAATAGGTCAGGAAGCCGTCGAGGGCCTTCTTTCGCTTCAGATGCGTAAACAGACGGATGAACGCCTCCAGGACCTCCTGTCCGGGCTTTCCCATGCGGTTCAGGACCCCGGCATCCACGTGCTCCGGGGCGATCTTGAGTTGTCCTGATACGTGGTGTCGGAGGATCTCCTCGAGGTAGCGTTCGCCGTGTTTCCGGTCTTTCAGAATCAGGTCGTACCGGATCCCGCTGGCGATGAAGACCCGCCGGACCCCCGGAAGGGTTCTGAGACGTTCCAGGAGCCGCAGTTGGCGGTCGTGGCGAACCGGCATCCCGGGGCAGACGTCGGGAAACAGGCATCCCCTGTCGACGCAGGCCCCGTCCCTCTGTTTTTTCCGGCATTCCATCCCGTACATGTTGGCCGTAGGGCCCCCCACGTCCGAAATGATCCCCTTGAACAAGGGGTGGGCCGTGAAGGCAGCGGCTTCCCGAACGATGGAATCCTCGCTCCGGGAAACCACGTGCCGTCCCTGATGGACCGTAATGGCGCAGAATCGGCACTCGCCGTAACACCCCCGGTGGGCGACAAGGGCGAATCGGATGGTGTCGAGGGCCCTGACGGGGCCGTCGTTTCGATGGCAGGGGTGGACTTCCCGGGCGTAGGGCAACTCGTGAATTCGATCCAACTCCGCCGAAGAGAGGGGGCTTTGCGGAGGATTCTGGACGAGGTATCGCGTATCCTGCCGCTGGCAGAGGCGGCGGGCCGTCATTG
>NZ_JBFXGG010000150.1:0-6220 GCF_050178255.1 Desulfococcus sp.
GGTTGCCGCCGGGATGGATCGGGTGAGCTGAAGCCGCCAGGGCGGTCCGCTCGTCGGAGATGAAGGGCAGCACCTCATAGGTGACGTCGATGGCGCGAAGGGCATCCCGGGCCTGGTAAGGGCTTTCTGCAGCCACGGCAGCCACGGTTTCACCCTCGAAACGGCAGACAGGGTCGAATATTTTCGTCTGCAGGGTTGTTCCCGACCCGGTATAGGTCCACAGGAGCTCGGCGCCGGAAGAACTGCCGTCCATGACGGCATGTATGCCGGGCATGCGATTTGCCCGCGTGGTGTCGATCCGAACCACCCGGGCGTGGGGGTGGGGGCATCGCAGAATGGCCCCGTGCAGCATGTTGGGGAGTTTCACGTCCGAAGGGTAGACGGCAGAACCGCTCACCCGTTCATAAGCGTCGACCCGGGGGAGAGGCGCCCCGACAACGCGGGTCTTGCCCCAGGGGGCGGGCTGTTCTCCGGGGCGGGGCGTTTCGGGCACCGGCGATTCCGGGGCTTCGAAAATGCGTTTGTCTTCATCAGCCAAGGTTCACCTCATTTTTTCCGCTTGAGTTCCGCAGCCCGCAACACGGCTGCCGTGATGTGGGGATAGGCGCCGCAGCGACAGAGATTCCCGCTCATGGCCGCGCGGATGTCGTCCTTCCCGGGAGCGGGATTGGCGCGCAGCAGTCCCTCGGCGGCCATGATCTGACCGGATGTGCAATAGCCGCACTGGAACGCGTCATGTTCGACAAATGCCTGCTGGACAGGCCCGAGACGTTCGCCGTCCATGAGGCCTTCGACCGTCGTGATCTCCCGGCCGTCGACCTCCGCCGCAAGGGTCAGGCAGGCATACCGGGCGACGCCGTCGACAAGGACGGTGCACGCGCCGCATTCGCCTCGTTCGCAGCCGGGCTTGGTTCCGGTGATGCCGAGCTTTTCCCGGAGGATGTGAAGGAGCGTCCACCGCGGCTCAACGACCATGTCGCGGCGAATGCCGTTGACCGTGAAGCTGACGGCGACGGTTGTTTCCGGCGTGGCGGCCCCGGCTGCGGTGCCGAAGCCGACGAGAGAATCGGAGGCAACGGCGACCGCCGCGCCGGTGCCCATGGTTTTGAGGAAGCCGCGGCGGGTCAGCCCCCGGCCGCCATGATTCTTGGGGTCGTGCTCATCTCGCATGGGAGCCCTCCAACGTTTTGATGAGAATTTTCAAATTGCTTTAAGCCGAATGCCGCTTGAGATCGGCTCGAATGTCGATGTTCGCAAGGCATTATTATGAAAGCCGCTCTCGTGAGTCAATATCCGGTCTGCCGTGCGCGGCATCCTGGGCCGGCGTGCCTATTTGTTCAGAACGACGACCTCGCAGACCCCTGAAAGGGCGGCCTTGAATTTCGCGGCGTCGTCGCGGGTGCCGACGATGGCGTCGTAGTGCATGGGGATGGCCACCTTGGGCTTGATCTTTCCGGCGGCCTCGACAGCCTCGGCCGCGGTCATGACATAGGTGCCGGATACGGGCAGCAGTGCGATGTCCACCGAGAGGTCGTTCATTTCCGGGATCAGGTCCGTATCGCCGGCATGATAGATCCGGACGCCGTCGATGGTGATGATAAAGCCCAGCCACTTGTTTTTCTTCGGGTGAAAATCCTTGTTGGTGTTGTAAGCCGGAACGGCTTCGATATCGATGCCCATGACCGTCAGCCGGTCCCCGGGCTTGACGACCCGGACGTCGCCGGTGAGTTTTCTGGCGGATTCGGCCTCGGTGACAAAGACGGTGGCGGGTGTCCGGATTTTTTCGATGTCGTCGACCGAGCAGTGGTCGAAATGGGGGTGAGTGATCAGAATGATGTCCGCGGGTTCGCCGTCCTCGATCTGGTAGGGATCGACGACGAGCCGAATGTCGTCTGAAGATATCTCGAAACCATCGTGACCCAGCCATTTGATCTTGCTTAAGACGTCAGATAACATGATCATTCTCCTTTGTGTATTGGGCGTCATGTTCCGGTTGGCGAATATCGATTCAACGGTCGGGTTTTGAAACCGGAACGGCGTCCGGATCCGTGAACCAGAACCCTTTGGTGAAATCGAACCACTCTCGGGGGCGCCGGCCGCCGGATGCCGTGGCCCGCTGTCTCGACAGTCGGCCGGCGGCGTCGATTTCGTAACGATCTTCTGAATTCTCCGGGATATAAATCGGTCCGCGGCCGCTGTCTTCATTTCGGCGGCATGCCGCCGCCATCTCTTTCGCCCGCTCGATTTCGCAGAAGGGACATAGATTTTTCTCGAGTGCCGCGAGGATATTTTTCCCGTCGAGGAGCGGGGGGAAAAAGACCCTGTATCGCTCGATCCGGTCTGTTTCGTCGATTTTCCTGAAAGCGATCGTAGCCCTGCAGCCGGTGATGTGGCCGTCATCGGTGTGTGCCGCCTTGATGTGCGACAGCAGAAGCCCTGCGGTTTTCAGGCGTTGATCACCGTTCCAACAACCCTTTTCCGTTTCAAATATAACCTCTCTCGTAATTCTGCGCATGATGATCTCCTTATATCGCCGCTCGAGACGTTCTACTTTTATCGGATAACGGCTGATACATCAAGCAAAAGCTTGGAGCGGTCCAGACTTGGGGCGTTTAACGGAGGACTATGGGGGTCGATACGTTGACATGCAAATTCATGTGCTTACACTTGATACGGAGCCCGGATATTTGGAACCAGAACCTGTGACGACTCAAAACGTGCAGGTTTTGACATGATGCTTAAAGGCGTTTTCAGAATGCCGTTGACACGTTTCGATTGGAATCAGACCCCATGAAAAACAATGCCGTCAAATGCGATGACAAATTGATCACCGCACTGACCCAGGTGGTCTTGAATGATGCGTTGAATACCGTACTCGGAGAATTCGAGCGCAATACGGATACCCACATCGGCAGGATTACCATTGAGCCCAGAGAAGCGGGGCGGGACAGGCGCGTGATCCGTATCGAGGTGAGGAGCGCCGGAGGAAAATGCCTGGAAGGTCTCGCCCGCTACAGAAAGGTTCTGTGCAAAGACAAACGTTTCAGGAACGAACCTTTCTGTGAAAACATGAGCTTATGAGTGAGGTTGGAACGGAGGACCGAACCATGAACGATACCCTGCATTTCGTCACGAACGGCAGAGGGGATCCGGACGGCGAGATCGATGCCGGTACGGAACCCCTCCGCGCGTGTCCCATCGCGGAGGAGGCCCTTCGGGAGAAACCCGATCTCTGCTGCTGCTATATAATGGATCAAAACGGGGAATTCGTAAGTCCTTGCCACATCCCCTTTGAAAACCGATGCTGTTGATGAATCCTTTGTTGGGGAACTTACGAGACCTGCCGATTTAAAGGCGCCGACTCTTTTTCGGAGTGGGTGCTATCCCTATCGGTCCCCGCCGTAACCGCCCCTGCCGCCGCCGCCGTAGCCACCCCTGCCGCCGCCACCGCCGCCGTAGCCACCCCTGCCACCGCCGCCGCCTCTACCGCCACCGCCGCCGTAACCGCCTCTGCCACCGCCGCCGCCTTTACCGCCGCCACCGCCGTAGCCGCCGCGATTGTCACTCCGGGGTCTGGCCTCGTTCACATTGAGGGTTCTACCTTTGAATTCCTTGCCGTTGAGGCCGTCGATGGCAGCCTGTCCTTCGGCTTTGGAGGCCATTTCCACGAAACCGAACCCTTTGGATTGGCCGCTCATCTTGTCTTTGATGACGGCAACGGATTCGACCTGGCCAAAGGGTTGAAACGCCTGATTCAAATCCTCTTCGGTAACATCGTACGACAGATTTCCAACATAGATTTTCATAAGATTTCTCCTTAAATTTGGGCGACAACGCGACAATCCCGGCAGGGGCGCGTTTGTCGCCGATCTCGGGGCCGTGTGGGCTCACCCGATAATTTCGAGAATATAGTGTTTGTTCACTTTTCCCGAAGCGGCACTGAGAATGGTTCTCAGTGCATTGGCGGTCTGTCCGCTTTTCCCGATAACCTTTCCAATGTCTTCCTTGGCAACTTTCAGTTCCAGTATGATCGTTTGTTTTCCAATGATTTCCTTTACCGTTACCTGTTCCGGATCATCCACAAGGCTCTTTGCGATACGTTCAATCAGTTCTTTCATCACTTCGTCTCCATTAGCGCCGTCTGCCGAGACGGTAAATCCGTCGCTGCAATACGGCTGTGTTCTGCGATCTTTATCATGAGAATTCGATCGAAAAATGTTATCCGTGACGGGTTTTGTTCAATCAGCGTCTTTCAGCCGTTCAGACGGCAGAACTCGAATCGGGCGGTAATAACGGTCATGTTTGAAATCTTGGAAGGTTTCGGTTGTGCCGATGTCGCATCCGGATTGTACCGTGGGCATATCCAATTTTCGGCATCGCACATATCGCCTTTGTTTTGATCATAAACTAAAATAAGAATCCGGTGCAACCTATTTAAACGAATTGTGGTCGAAAGTGATTCATCCTTTGCAGCCGGTCGGCATCCAGGGATCGATCAGCGGAGGGTCGGCGATCAACGCCTCCTTCACCTGCTTGGAGGCCTTTTTGATTTTCGCCTCCACCATCAGGGCCGACCGCCGGGACCCCACTTTTCGCGAGAAGACAATCCCCTCGGGATGATGTCCCCGAAAATATTTCGCTGCTCTCACCCCACCGCTTCGGTGTTCCCGGAATCGTCTTTGGACGTCCGTCGCGATGCCGGTGTACAGAGAACCGTCCGTGCACCGAATCATATAGACATTCCAATCCCGGCGGGGACTCATGCAAAACGATGGTTCGACGCGCCGGAATGGGTATTGCCGCCTTCGACGCGGATATGCTTGACGGTGCCGTGAATGCGCTTGCCGAAAGTCGCCCGGAGTGGATCCATCTCCCGGCCGGAGGGATTATGGATAAGCTTCGGGAATTCGAACCGACCATTAACATCGACCTTGACAGGGGATTTTCGGATGTTGGTTTGATGACGGATGAAGCGGGCCTTGATATCTGAACGGCCGATCACCGATCGATTCCGCACAATCCATCGATTTTGGGGTCCGGTCATCGGTTTTTCCTTTTCGGCGGTAATACCTTTTTTAAAATACTCAACTTTCGACTTTCATAGGCCGGTGCCGGGCCGTATCCTCCCGGCACCTCTTTCCGGTTGCCATTATGAAAGTCGAAAGTTTAATAAAATATTATAATCAGTTTTTAAGATAACATCAATAACAGCTTCTGAAAAATAAGGATGCTCTGAAATAGGTGCAACAGACACCACAGGTGATACAGGGATTAGGCGTTTCCATATCGGTTTCGCATTTAAATTGTTATTGATATAGTTGAAAAGGCTTTTCATGATTCAGGGAAACGGCACTCTCTATCCTGCGGTTTGAGGGTTGTCAACAGGATTTGAATGTCTGCGGGAAGGCGTTTACGACGACATCACGACGATAACGCAGATATCATTTTATTACTTAGAATAAATTTATATAAAAAGTAATGTAATAATAAAGTAAAAAATTATATTGACAAAATTTTTGTGATAATTATTTTAGAAACAAAAAATGAGGGTATTGAACACAAGGCCTGAAAAACCAAGCGTTAACCCATTCTCAGGCACGTGATCGTGGACCTGAAGATCACGAACAAGAGGATCAACACAAAGGAGGATTGCACCATGACTGCAAGAAGACTGTTCGATTTTCCAGGCTTGGGTTGGCGAAATCCGTTTGCGGAATTGGAACGGATGCAGCGTGAGATGGATCGGCTCTTCGGCGATCAGTTCTTCCGGTCCGGATGGCCGGGGCTGCATGCCGGTGTATTCCCGTCCGTTAACGTGACGGAAGATCAGGATCATTTCTACATCCGGTCGGAGCTTCCCGGAATGGCGGCCGATGATCTCGATATTCAGGCCGCCGGCAACAGCGTGACCATCTCCGGCGAGCGCAGGATCCCGGCCGAAGGAGACAATGTCCGGTATCATCGGCGTGAACGGGAGGCGGGGAAATTCTCTCGAATCGTCACCCTGCCAAACGGGGCCGACATGGACAAGGTCAGCGCCGGCCTGACCAACGGCGTGCTGACGGTGACCATCGCAAAATCCGAGGCCACGAAACCGCGACAGATTTCCATCAAATAACGACAGGAGGACAAGATGAGCGAAACCAGAGAACTCCAGGTGAGAGAAAAACAGGAGGTCAACGTTCCAGCGGAACAGACTCGGCCGGGCCTGGTTTTCAGC
>NZ_JBFXGG010000151.1:0-6210 GCF_050178255.1 Desulfococcus sp.
TTTTCAGCGTTTTCACGCCGCAGGTAACAACTTGACTTAATGTTTTCATGAATGTTATTGTTCAATGGTGCATAGCCCCACCGAGACGATATCGTCCGTCGCGTGCGCAAGGTCTTAGAAATTCTCTGGAAGGACAAAGCCTACGAGATGGAGATGGAAATCTGCGATATCCTCGGCGTCTCCGAGCTTCGAGACTATTTCCGCAAACCCGCAAAGTTCTTTCAGGATCACTTGAAGCGTTATTCCAAAGGCCGCCACAAGGCCCCGATTTACTGGCCGCTGTCGACGGCCTCGGGGTCCTATACCATCTGGATTTGTCATCACCGTTTGACCGACCAGACCCTCTACGCCGCAGTCAACAAGCACGTCAAGCCCAAGATCAGCGAGATCAAGCGCGGCCTCGCCCATGTCGAAGAAGAATTGAAAGCCGCTTCCGGTCGAGAGGCAACCCGGTTGCGCGACCGGCTGAATGAAACACAGACATTCCTCGGTGAGCTTCGTGATCTGCCCGAGGAGCTGGTTCGGATCGCGGCGCCTCCCTGCAAACCTGACCTCAACGACGGCGTGATCATCAACGCCGCACCGCTAACCGGTCTTTTCAACCTGAGATCATGGGCGAACGACACCAAAAAGGTTTGGGACAAATTGGAAAAGAGCGCCTATGACCGGACGCATCTCACCTACACGATATGGCCCGACCAGGTGCGGGACGTCTGTAAAAAGGACCGTTCCATCGCTATCGCACACGGGCTTGAGGAGCTATGCGAGGTGGAAAAGCCCGCTTCCAAAAAGAAAGGCGGCCGCAGTCGTCGCAATAAGAAGGAAAAATCCTGATACAGGAGGAATATAATGTACAAAATTAACCGGATTAAAATAGGCGGTTTCAGGCGGTTGCTGAAAGTCGACCTGCCGGTGCGGCCGTTTATGGTGTTGATCGGCGCAAACGGGGTCGGTAAGACATCTTTTCTTGATGCCTTATCCATCCTGTCCGCTTCGGCATCAAGCAATCTAAACAGCATGTTGTCGCAATTCGGCGGTATCGCGAACCTTCTGACCCGCGGCAAGAGTGAAGATCTGTCATTCCTTGTGGATATGACGGTTCCCGGTCACGAGCCGCTTGAATATGAACTGCGGCTTGCACCAAAGGGTACAGGGTATTCCATCTCCAGGGAATTGTTGTCTCAGAAGCGGCAAGGCTTCAATAATCCTTTTCGACACATCGAATCGTCGGACGGTGATATCCGATACTACGAAACAGAGGAAAACCGTCTCGTCCGTCCCGATTGGGAACACAACCCCTTGGAAACATCACTCTCGCAGGTTCCGAAAATGTTTCGGCAACCGGAGGAGCTGCGGCGTATTCTGGCGACGGCCACACAGTATCACGTGCTGGATGTGGGGCCCCGAGCACCGGTTAAAATGCCCCAGCCCATGAAGCCGGCGACATTGCCCGGACCCGACGGCGGCGATCTGGTGCCTTATCTTTATTACCTGCGTGAAGGCGACAGAGAAAGATTTGAAATTATTATAGATTCGATTAGAACGGCTTTTCAGGATTTCGAAGAACTGAGCTTCCCGCCAGTGGCGGCGGGCATGCTGGCGATGACCTGGAAAGACAAACAATTCAACAAGCCGATCTACATGAATGAACTTTCGGAAGGCACGCTTCGTTTCCTTTGGCTTGTATCATTGCTTCAAAGCCCGAACCTGTCAACGATCACCATGATAGACGAGCCGGAAGTCAGCCTGCACCCGGAATTATTGAGCCTGCTCGCCGATTTGATGCGGGAGGCGTCCAAGAGAACCCAGTTGATCGTGGCCACCCATTCCGACCGTTTTATCCGGTTTTTGAATCCGGATGAGGTGGTGGTCATGGATGTTGATGATGATGGCTGTGCGACAGCGACATGGGCCGATTCAATGGATCTTGACCAATGGCTGGCCGAGTACAGTCTTGACGAAGTATGGCGGATGGGGCGGATGGGGGGCCGGTCATGAAAATATCCATCATCGTCGAGGGCAAAACCGAAAAGGCGTTTATTCCGTATCTCCGGAATTTTTTGAAAAACCGTCTGACCGGCGACAATCCCAAGTTGGATGTTTTTCCCTACGACGGCCGAATCCCTAAAGAAGATAAATTAAGACGGGTTGTGGAAAACCTTTTGGGAGGAAGAAAACCCGCGGACCATGTGATTGCACTGACGGATGTCTACACCGGCACAACCCCTCCCGATTTCACCAATGCACAAGACGCCAAAACCAAAATGAGGCAATGGGTGGGAAATGAACCGCGTTTTCATCCCCATGCCGCTCAATATGATTTCGAGGCATGGCTCTTGCCTTACTGGCCCACAATTCAAAAATTGGCGAAGCACAACAGGGCTGCACCCGGCGGCAACCCCGAGACGGTGAATCATCATAATCCGCCGGCACATCGAATCCGGGATATTTTCGAGATCGGCAAATGCAGAGACCGCTATGTCAAGCCCCGCGATGCGGCACGAATTCTTCGTGAAAACGATTTATCGACGGCGATCAACCAATGCACGGAACTGAAGTCTTTTATCAATACAATTCTGACCATTTGCGGAGGAACGGTGATTCGATGAAACGTTTTTACCTGCTTATATTATTTGGGCATTTTTGACGTTTGCGGCCGGCTGCCCGCTGTTTTTGAGGACGCTCCATGAAATTCACCGCCTTTCTTCATAAGAAACTGATCGACCTGCTGAACGACCGCTGCATTGTGATCTGGTATGACGCCGGGGGTGATTTCAAAATCTTCACCGACTTTCGTTCAACGCCCCGAACTGCGAGCTGCTGCTGCGATCGGAGGTGACGACTATCCCTGCCATATCTATCCAACGAAGATTCCTGATGAGCCGTTTGAACGTGTGCATGCCGGCGATATCATCGGACGGCTTGAACTGTCGAACCGGATCGAACAGGTCCCCGGCCGTTTCGGTCAATGTTTTTCAGGATTCGTAGGGCTTGACCCTGGAAAAGCGGTCCGACTTGCGGTATGATTTTGTAACAGTACCATAACGGTATTGGCGAAATGTATTGTCGCGGCCTGACCGTGCGAGAAGCCGCCGGATTGCAGACTTTCCGGGACTATGACTTTTTTGAAGCTGAAGCACCACGGCCGCAGCAGCATGTTCAGGTGGGGAATGCCTAAAGTGACCGGACAACATATTCACGTGACGTGTGCTATCATCGAGCGTGACGAGCTTGTGCTTGCCGCTCAGCGCAGCGACACCATGAGTCTTCCGTTGAAATGGGAATTTCCCGGCGGAAAGATCCGTCAGGGCGAATCTCCGGAAGCGTGTCTTATCCGGGAAATAGACGAAGAGATGGGTGTGAAGGTTGTCATTGCCGGCCCCCTCAAGCCGTCTACACATCGGTATCCTTCCGTAACGGTGACCCTGTACCCGTTTATCTGTTACCTGAGGAAGGAAGAGCCGGTGCCGCTCGAACATGCCGCCCTGCAATGGCTCCCTCTGGATCAGCTCCACACCCTGGACTGGGCTGAGGCCGACATGCCCGTACTGGCCGAATATTGCCGGCTGCGGAGATGAAATGACGCATACGCCGCCTGCCCCAGGCCTTTACGATGCCCTGCTGGATAGTGCCCTGCAGAAAATCCTGGCCGCAAACCCCGAGTTGCGAGCCGTTCTTGAGAAGATCGACAGCGAGGAACAACCGGCGCGCTACGCCGCCTTTGTGGCAAAGATTCTTGAACAGGCCCTGCGCTGCGAGGCTGACCCCGGGAAGCGATTGGCGCTTTGCAACCGCATCATCGGGATGTTGGCGGATAAGGCTGGAATAGGCCATCTGCATAATCATAAACTGGTTGTCGCCCCTAAGTCTCTGCTCCTTGAAGTCACACCACCGCATTATGGTCGGCCCGGTATCCCTCGACCCCAGACCTCCATTGTTGAAAGCAGCCTCTTTACCGGTTCCTCCAGGGAGCCGCAGCTGGTGCATGAGCTGTTGGAGGAGATGCGCTCTGCCGACGAGGTCGATATCCTGATCTCATTTATCAAATGGTCCGGCCTGCGATTGCTGATGCCGGGATTCGAGGATCTGCGGGAACGCGGTGTGCCGGTCCGGATCATCACGACCTCCTATATGGGCGCCTCCGACGCGCCGGCAGTGGAATGGCTGGCGGCCATGCCCAATGTTCGGGTGCGGATTTCCTATGACACCAACCGGACCAGACTCCATGCCAAGGCCTATCATTTCAAGCGGCTCTCCGGTTTTTCCACCGGCTATATCGGTTCGGCCAACATGGCCCATGCAGCGATGACCAGCGGCCTGGAATGGAACCTGAAGGTAACCGCTCAGGATATGATCCATATCCTTGAAAAGTTCAGTGCCGAGTTTGAGACCTATTGGAACAGCCGTGAATTCATCCCTTTCGATCCCGGCAACCCCAACCCCTTCCGCCAGGCGATTGCCCAGGCCCGCAACATCGGCACCCAACAAGCCGCCGTCTTTTTTGATCTACGCCCTCACCCTTTTCAGGAACGCATTCTGGAAGCCCTGGAAAGGGAGCGCGTCATCCGCAGCCAATATCGGAACCTGGTGATCGCCGCTACCGGTACCGGCAAGACGGTGATCGCGGCTTTTGATTACAAACGGTTCAGGGAATTCAAAAAGCAGCAGGCCCGCCTGCTGTTCATTGCTCACCGCCAGGAAATCCTTCAGCAGGCCCTGGCAACCTTCCGCAACGTGGTCCGGGACCACAACTTCGGCGAACTGCTGTCCGGCCCCTATCGGCCGGAACGGTTGGACCACCTGTTCTGTTCGGTGGGGATGCTCACGAGCCGCCGGTTATGGGAACAGGTCGGCCGCGATTTCTACGACTATATCGTCATTGACGAGGTACATCACGGCACCGCTGCAAGTTACCGACCGCTCTTCGAACATTTTTCCCCGGAGATATTGCTGGGTTTGACGGCAACCCCGGAGCGGATGGACGGCGGCAATGTCGCTGCCGACTTCGGTAATCGGTTTGCCGCTGAAATACGGCTTCCCGAGGCCCTGGAGGAGAAACTGCTCTGCCCATTCCATTACTTCGGGGTGGCCGATCCGGTGGCGATCAGTGAAGACCGTTTCTGGAGATACGGCCGCTATGACGAAAATGCGTTGGAAAAGGTTTATACCGGCTCCCACATCCAGGCCAGGCAGCGTCTCGATGTCGTGCTGGCTGCCCTTGAACGATACGAATCGGACCTGGAAACGGTCAAAGGGGTGGGTTTCTGCGTCTCCATCAAACACGCGCGATTCATGGCCGAGATGTTCAGAAAACGGGGCATCCCGTCAGCCGCCTTTGTCTCCGACGTGGGCAGCGCCGACTGTGCCGTTTTGCTCGATAACCTGAAATCCGGCCGTCTTGCCTTTCTGTTTACCGTTGACAAGCTGAGTGAAGGCGTGGACTTGCCGGACAAAAAGGCCTATGCGCTGTTGATCACCTTTCAGAAGACCGAAAAGGAATTCTCCCCAAGCACCATGTATGCTGACTATCCCATCAGCCGGGAACTGCTGCATTGGGAGTCTCAATCGCAAACCACCCGGCAATCGAAGACCGGGCGGAACCTGGTTGACCACCAGGCACAGGGTTACACAATTCTCGTCTTTGCGCGCGACCGGAAGAAACGTAACGGCTGTACCGTGCCCTTCATGTTCCTTGGACCGGCGGAGCGGGTGAGCCATGAAAGCGAACGGCCGATCAAGATGGTTTGGCGCCTGCGGTATCCAATGCCGGTGGATATTTTTGAAGAAAACAGGCGTGGTGGGTGATCACATCATAATGAATTGATGTAAACTTTTCATGGGTAATCATCGTCTAATTGTCATATTGTGACTGTTCAATCTGGAGGCATAGATATGAGAGAAAGATATTACGGTTTTTCAATGTATGGGGTTGCGACACTACTGATTATTTTATTTGGATTTTCTTTGTTGACGACCTCGCACGCATTTGCCGATCGGGGAGACAAAGGAAACGGCCGCCACAAGGAATGGCAGAAACATCAGGAGGAAATGGACCGGGAAGATCGCAAGCATTATGAGGAGCAGGAGCGTGAAGCCAATAAGCACAGGAATGAAATGGACCGGGAAGATCGCAGGCATCATGAGGAGCAGGAGCGTGAAGCCTGGAAACATGAACGTGAGCAGGAGCGTGACGTCCGTAAAAACTGGAAA
>NZ_JBFXGG010000152.1:0-6115 GCF_050178255.1 Desulfococcus sp.
GGTGCGCCAAGTACCGCTACAACAAACTGGCCCTGGGCGACATCGGCGGCATTCCCCGGGTCCTGGATGCCGGCCAGTGCAACGACTCCTATTCCCTGGCCGTGATCGCCCTGAAATTGAAGGAGGTCTTCGGCCTTTCCGACATCAACGAGCTGCCGATCTCCTATGACATCGCCTGGTACGAGCAAAAGGCGGTGGCGGTGCTCCTGGCCCTCCTGGCACTCGGCGTCAAGGGCATTCGACTGGGGCCGACGCTTCCCGGCTTCCTGTCCCCCAACGTAGCCCAGGTCCTGGTGGATAAGTTCAACATCAAACCCATCGGCACGGTCGATGACGACATCGCGGCCATGATGGCCGGGAACTGAACCCTTCCAGGGCATTCGCCGAAAAGAAGCGCTCGCACTCGCAAAGGATGAATTCGAAAAAATTTCTCGATCCAGGATGAAATGAGACGCCTTCCGGTGCCGGACCATTCGTGAAACCGAAATGCCGGCACCGTTTTTATGTGGTGGTGGGGTTCTGGAGTGATCATCAAAGACAAGGCAACCGTTTTGGAGAGTCGAGGATTTTGCCGCCGCTATCCGGGCTGGATTTCGCGAGTTGCATCACAGCGGTGGGTTCATTCGAAGCCCCGCCCGTCGTTGATCCGCCGGAAGATGCCTGGCAATTGTCCTCATATGAGCCTCCATGAAAGCCGGCACCGGCCTATCAAAGTCGAAAGTCGAGACGGTTAATTATCTCTTGCCGATGCATGCAAAGTGTGTAATTTTCAAATAAGAATTCGACTTTCGATTTTCATGATGATGACCGGATAGAGGTGCCGGGAGGATACGGCCCATCAAAGTCGCAAGTTGAGTCAGAATTGAAAGCGGACCCGAATCCGGCAAACCCTTCGTCCGGTTCATGATGTTATCGCTCCTGACGGACACCCGCCAACGCAACACTGAGGTTGACGACATGCAAACACCCGAGACATCCGCCCGAGATGCCGGTCGCCGTTCGATGGAAGGTGAATCCGATGCGGCCGACACGACACATCATGGTCGTATCGACGCCGATGCCGAACCCGCATCCGACGAAGCCGTTCCCCTTTCCATCAAGGACCTGACCGTCGCCTACCAGCGAAAACCGGTGCTGTGGGACGTTGCGCTGACCCTGCCCGAGGGCCGGCTCATCGCCGTTGTCGGCCCCAACGGCGCCGGTAAGAGCACCCTCGTCAAGGCGGTGCTGGGGCTGGTGCCGCGGGCGTCGGGGCAGATTTCCATATACGGGAAGCCTTACGAAACCCAGCGACATCTCGTGGGCTACGTCCCCCAGCGGGAGAGCGTGGACTGGGATTTTCCCGTCAACGCCCTGGATGTCGTGGCCATGGGGTTCTACCGGAAGATCGGCTGGCTCAGGCCCGTCACCCGGGCCCATCGTCGCGCCGCCCTGAAGGAGCTGGAGAAGGTCGGAATGGCCACCTTTGCCCACCGGCAGATCAGCCAGTTGTCGGGGGGGCAGCAGCAGCGCGTCTTTCTGGCCCGGGCCTTGGCCCAGGATGCCCGAATCTACCTGATGGACGAACCCTTCGCAGGTGTCGACACCGCCACCGAACGGGCCATCATCGCGCTGCTGAAGGACCTCAAGGCCTCGGGCAAAACCTGCGTGGTGGTGCATCACGATCTGCAGACCGTGCCCACCTACTTCGACCACGTGGTGCTGCTCAACATGCGGGTGGTGGCCTACGGGCCCACCGAAGCGGTCTTCACCGAAGAGAATCTGAAAAAGACCTACGGCGGCCGCCTCACCCTCCTTTCCCAGGCGTTCTACGAACTCTCCAAGGATCCCCGGCTGCCCCGGGGCACGAAAGGCACCTCGGAATGACCGGATCGACAGGACACCTGCCTTTGGGCGGCACCGCATGGCGGGCGGGCGTTCTGACGCTGATGCTGACGCTGGTGCCGGCGCTGCCGGAAGCCGCGGTTGCCGGGCCGTCGACCGTCCTTACGGAATGGCCGACCTGGCCCGAGATCTTCCGGGTGATCACCCTCCGCGACTACAACACCCGGGTCGTCGTCATCGGCGCCACGCTCCTGGGGGCGGCGGCCGGGCTCGTGGGCACGTTTCTGCTCCTCAGGAAGCGGGCCCTGCTGAGCGACGCCCTCAGCCACGCCACCCTCCCGGGCATCGCCATCGCCTTTATCCTGATGACGCTCCGGGGGGGAGAGGGGAAAAACTTTCTCGGCCTCATAACGGGAGCGGCGATATTCTCCGTTCTGGGCACCGCCTCGGTCATCCTGATCCAGCGCCACTCCCGCCTCAAGGACGACGCCGCCCTGGGCATCGTCCTGAGCGCCTATTTCGGTCTGGGCATCGCCCTTCTGGGCATCGCCACCCGAATGGAGGCGGGAAACGCAGCGGGGCTCACCGCCTTCATCTACGGCAAGACCGCCTCCATGCTCTTCATGGACGCGGTCCTCATCGCCGCAACGGCCCTGACGGCGGCCGTGTTCTGCATCCTCTTCTTCAAGGAGTTCACCCTGATCTGTTTCGACGGAGAGTATGCCGCGGCCCAGGGGTGGCCGGTGACCCGTCTGGACTTCCTCATGATGTCCCTCGCCGTTGTCGTGACCGTCATCGGCCTTCAGGCCGTCGGGCTGATCCTGGTGGTGGCCCTGCTCATCATCCCGCCGGCCGCCGCCCGTTTCTGGACCCACGACCTCCGGCGCATGCTATGGCTCTCAGGCCTCTTCGGGGCCGCGGCCGGGTTCGCCGGCTCCGGTCTGAGCGCCCTGACGGCCAATCTGCCCGCCGGCGCGATCATCGTGCTCACCGCATCCGCGGTCTTTCTCGTCAGCATGATCCTGGGGTCGGCCCGGGGGCTCCTGAAGACGAGTCTGGAGCGGTATCGGCTCAAGCGCAAGATCGCCCGGGAAAACCTTCTCCGCGCCATGTACGAATGGATCGAAAGCTGCAGCACCGACCGGGACGCGGCAGCCTGCGTCCGCCGGGCCATCCCCTTCGAGGCGATGCTGGCGCGCCGGTCGTGGACGTCCGCCGAAGTCCGGCGCACCTTCAGGCATCTCGCCGCCGACGGACTCGTCCGTCCGACCCCCCCGGACGCCTATGCCCCGACAACGGAAGGATGGGAAGCGGCCCGACGCGTGGTGCGCAACCATCGGCTCTGGGAGGCCTATCTCATCGCCCGGGCGGATATCGCACCGGGACAGGTGGATTGGGGGGCGGACGAGATCGAACACATTCTGGACCCGGAGATGATTGAAAGCCTCGAAAAAATGCTGCCCCAAGGACCCGGCGGCGCCTTTCCCGAGAGTCCCCACCCCATCGGGCCGCACCGGGGAGACGATTGATATGGAATGGACCTTTCTCGATACGTGGATCGTCGTGACCGCGATGCTGAGCGCCATGTCGTGCGCCCTTCCAGGCGCCTATCTTGTCCTTCGCCGCATGAGCATGATGGGAGACGCCATCAGCCACGCGGTGCTGCCCGGCCTGGCCGTCGCCTTCATCCTCACCGGAAGCCGTGAAAGCCTCCCCATGCTGGCGGGTGCCACGGTGGTGGGCCTGCTGACCACCTTCCTGGTTCAGGCCGTGGTGAAACTGAGCGGCCTCGACAAGGGCGCCTCCATGGGCGTCATCTTCACCACCCTCTTCGCCCTGGGCCTCATCCTTATCCGCCGGGCCGCCGACCACGTGGACCTGGACCCCGGCTGCGTGCTTTACGGCGCCATCGAGTTGACGCCCCTGGACGTTGCGACGCTGCTGGGCATGGAGATTCCCCAGGCCGCCGTCACCAACGCCGCCGTGCTCGCCGTCAATCTCGTCTTCGTTCTGCTGTTCTACAAGGAATTGAAGATCACCGCATTCGACCCGGCCCTGGCCACCACCATGGGGATCAACGCGGGCGTCATGCACTACGCCCTCATGACCCTGGTGGCCGTCACCACCATCGCCGCATTCGAGAGCGTCGGGAGCATTCTCGTCATCGCCATGCTGATCATTCCCGGCGCCACGGCCCATCTTCTGACCGACCGCTTGTCCGTCCTTCTGGTGTTGAGTCTGGTCATCGCGGCCCTGTGCGCCGTATCAGGGCATATCGCGGCCATCACGGTGCCCGTCTGGTTCGGGTTCCGGGACACGAGCACCGCCGGCATGATGGCGACGGTCGCCGGCCTGATCTTTCTGGCCGTCTTTTTCCTGGCGCCCCGCTACGGACTGCTGGGCCGCATCCTTCGCCGGGGGATGCTCTCCCTGGGGATCGTCAGGGAGGACGTTATGGGCCTCCTGTACCGGTACCGGGAGGTGGCGCCCCGCGATGCGGCGCCCCTGGGCCTCCGGGAACTGAAGGAGGCCCTGAAGCAGGGGGCCGCCGTTCGCATGGCGGTCTGGGACCTGTTGCGGACCCGGCGGATCCGCCGGGATACATCGGGCTTCACGCTCACCGACAAGGGCCTGGGGGATAGCGCCGGGATCATTCGATCCCACCGGCTCTGGGAATCCTATCTCTGCGAACGGATGGGCTACTGCATGACCTCGGTCCATGCCTCGGCCCACCGGCTCGAGCATGTCACCGACCCGGAAATGCAGGCGGCCCTGCACCGCGCGGCCGGCCGGCCGACACGGGACCCCCACGACCGGAAAATCCCCGATTGATGCCGGCCGGGATCATGCCGGACGATATTTGTCGCGCAACCGCCGGGACATCTCCTTCACCACCCCGAAGGCCCGTTCCACGGTCTTCTCCTTGTCCGGATTGACGAGGCAGCAGGTGGCGGGAGACAGCATACTCCGGGAAATCATGAAGTCCCGGTCGATCCCCTTCTTTCCGAGGATCTCCCAGACCGATTCCAATTGGGCCGTCAAGGACGGCAGGTCCTCCTTCTCGAAGTTTTCGAATCCCGTGGGGACGATGCCCCAGACGATCACCCCGCCCCGATCCAGAAACCGGCGGATCGAGGGTCCGTAAGATGCGAAGATCTCCCGGTTGGTGTAGAGATCCATGGAAAGGACGTCCAGGTCCAGATTCAGGAGGAAGTCCCAGTCGGGATTCCCGCAGAGGTGGATGCCCCGGGGGCGATCGATCATGGCGAAAAAGTCGTCCATGTCGCCCTTGGCCTTGATATCGCCGTAGCCGGACATGGCGGAGAATATGAACTGCAGCCCCGGCTCGTCCACGAACATGAAGGCGTTGGGGTTCAGCTTCAGGAGGCGCGCCAGCTGGACATTGATCCTTTTGGCCATGAACTCGAACATGAACGGTCGGACGGTGTCGTCGAAAAGAATGGGTCGGTCGTTCTCGTCGAGGATGTTGAACCCGAAACTGACAGGGCCCTCCAGCTGCCCGCGGATGGCCGGCCGGTCCGACAGGTCCATGGCCAGAAAGCGGTGGTAGACCGCCGAGTAGGTTTCGCTGATGTCGAAATAGGACGGATCGTCGAAACGGGCCATGACGGCCTCGAGTTCCTCGATGAACTTCTCCTGGGAAAACCGGAGGGTCCGCTTATCCAGGTCGAGCAGGATGCCGGGGAAGTGCTCCGCGGCCTGGACGTACATGTCTTCGTAGTAGCTGTAGTTGGGGAGTTGGGGCCAGAACGGGACGTCGAGGGAGAGCGCCGTTGTCAACGCGCGATCGACATCGGTGTGGGGCATGACGGCCATGGCGGTGGTCAAGAGATTTCCGGGAATGGGCACGGGCGTATTCTCCTTTCAAGGTTGGGGATTGATACGCGGCGATGCGGCGAACATCGGCCAATATTATGAGCATACACCCGTCTTCGGCCGGAGTTCAATGGCCAATGTCGTCATCCGCCGACGGCGGCACCGGAGACCAGATTTCAATCCGATGGCCTTCGGGATCGCGGAAAAAAAAGGCGGACGCTCCCCAGTGGCGGCGAATCTTTCCGGCCGCGACCCCGCGACACTCGAGACGGCCGCGCCAGGCGGCCGCATCGTCCACCTGGAAAGAGAGGGTGATGCCCGCACCTCCGGCGCTTTTCACCGAAGCCCGGCGATCATCCGCGACACTCAGATAAGCATCCCCGGCAAGGTGAAATTCCACGAACCAATCGGTTTCAAGGTGAACGACAAGCCCCAGGACGTCCCGATAGAACGC
>NZ_JBFXGG010000153.1:0-6108 GCF_050178255.1 Desulfococcus sp.
CCCATGAGGTTGATTCGGGGAAGGCCGTGCCGTTGGCGGATCACGTCGACCACGGCGTCCATGTAGCCGTTCACGTGATCGTCGATGGTGAGGTAGCGATCCTTGCGGGTGGGGTAGCCCCAGTCGACCATGTAGACCTCGATCCCCTTGTCGAGGAAGGTCCGGACCACGCTCCGGCCCGGCTGGAGGTCCAGCATCGTCTCCCGGTTGATAAGAGCGTACACCACCAGAAGGGGGATCTTGTGGGTGACCTTCTCGGGCGTGTAATGCTTCAGCTTCACCCGGTCCTCCTCGTACACCACCTCGTAGGGGGTGACGGCCAGATCGGTTTCAAGAGGACCCAGAAGCACCTCGGAGGCCTTCTGAGCCCGGGTCTTGACCTGTTCGGTGCTCTCCGTCAGCTTCTTCAGGATCAAATCGACGGCGATTTTCGGCTGGCTCATAAAGATCCTCCTTTCGACAAACGTTATTCGCTTTCCAAGGCCGGCTCTTCAGACAGGCGGTTGTCCAACTTTCTGGAAAGTTCTCTGACCTTTTTCTTCAGCACATAAAAATCCTTGTAGAGGGCATCCATATCCCGGTGGGTGGGAATGGGCAGATTGTGGAGCATGTCGCAGACAAAATCTTCCCGGGCCGTCTTGTACTTGACGAGCGCGGCGATGGTGTTGTCCATAACCTGGGTATATTCAGGGGATTTAAGTAAGGTCATGTAGTGCCCCTCGAGGGTTTTGATCCACATGTTGTAGTAGGTCCTGAAATCGTCATGGAGTTCTCCCGCTTCGGCCATGGCCTCCAGTTTCTCCTGCATGACAGCCGTCGTTTTTTCGATGGGAACATAAAAAATGTAGATGAACTCGGCGATCGCCGTCTGAAACAGATTGTGACAATCGATCATCTCGTTGAATCTTTCCTGGTGGAAACGGGTCAAACCGAGTTGAGGGATCTGTAGAAATTTCCGAAATTCCTTTTCATACAGCTCCCGAACGAATTTGAAGGTGTCCTGATCGATGTCTTCGAAGCTGTAGGCCCGGGTCTCGCTGCCCATCTTCGCGGCCCGTTCGAGCCACTGCCGCTGCAAGTCGAAATACCCTTCCCAGGACTGGCGGACCAATTGGGACAACAGATCGGGGGCTGCGTCGAGCCCTTTCAACATGCCCTCCAGGGTTTCGGGTTTATTCAGAAACGCCGTCATTGCCTGAAATATTTTCCCCCCGGTCTCCCAATGTTTTCGGAGCTTTTCCTGTTGGGCCTTTCCGGGCATGCCGTTTGGCATAAACGTCCCGGCGCCGGCCTGGGTCATGGTCTCCCAGAAGGCTGTAAACTGCTTCATCCACTCCCCCGCGAGGGGCTCGCTGTTTGTCGAATCCTTGCTGCGTCCATCCATGCATGCTCTCCAGTGTTCTGTTGGGGTTATCAGGCTGCAGGCTGAAGGGGGGCGGCCACGGGAGGCAGGCTGCTGTCCCCCGGCAGGATCGGGGCATGCCCGCGAAATCCCCCTTCAGCCTCTCCCCGCTCAACCTCGCGAAAATCGAAGGATACATAAAAATACGACACGATCAGTCCCGATACAAGAGGATCATCCTTTCCCGTTTTCCGACGGCGCGGCCGTTTCGGGGGATTCAGGAGTTTGGGGAAAAGGCGCCATCTGCTTCAGTGTCTTCTCGGCGATACCTGAAAGGTCGATACCCAGCTCGAGACACCGCCGAAACTGTTCCTCCATATTCTTTTTATAGGACAGATAATTCTGGATACTCTGCTCCAGGTATTTTTCGAAGTAATCGCTGAGAATGTTTTCTCCGGACCGAATAATCAAATGGAGAAGGGATTCCGGCAACAGCTTGTTGTTTTTTTTCGTCTGCTCCATCAGGATCTGGGTCAGGATGAATGCCGTTACGTCCTGATCGGTCTTGAGGTCGATGACCTCCACCTGGTGACCGCTCCGAATCAACCCCGTAACATCATCCAGGGTGACGTAGGTGCTGTTCCGGGTGTCATAAAGCCTGCGATTGGGATATTTCTTCAGGACAATTTTTTCCGCTTCGCTCATAATATCTTCTCCATCAATGCTTCATTGCAATATGTTTTTCTATTGACTTTATTTATTTTACTCAGTAACCTCCAATAAAGTCAATATATTTTTGTTCTTTTCCAGGAAGGAATCGCGTCCTTACGGATTTGTGCACTGCAATATTTCCACTTGACAAAAACAACCGACGCGCTATTATCAAAACTGTATGCGGCGTTTCAATCATTCCTGCAACCTCAAGAAGGAGGAGAAAAAATGGACACCTTGATCCCGGTCAAGCAGATGCTGACGTTTCAAAAAAGCCTGTTCGACAATACGTATGAGGCGGTCTGTCGAATCCAGAACCAAACGGAAAAAATGAACGACATGTTTCTCAGACAGATACCGTTTCTGTCCGAAGACGGCAGAAAAATGATCGACGACTCGGTGACGATGGGCAAAACCGCCCGGGATCAATTCAAAAAGGCCTTCGATGAGGGATTCGTGAAACTGGAAGCCCTGTACAATATAAAATAACCCTTTTCTCCAACCACCCCGATACGATAAGGAAAGAATGACATGATGGATCAAAAAAAAGTGTTCAAACAGATGATCGATTTCCAGAAAACGACCTTTGACAACTCTTTCAGCGCCATGACGACCCTCCAGGAACAGGGCGAAAAAATGATGACCGCCTTCCTGGATCAAGCTGCCTTTCTCCCGGATGAAGGCAAAGCCGCCGTCAAGAAATGGATCGACGCCTACAAGGATGGCCGCACGAAGTTCAAAGAGGCCGTTGACGAAAATTTCAAGAAGGTCGAAGCGTATTTTTCCGACACGGAATAGACGTAAGGCGCATGACGCCGCGAAAACGGCGTCATGCGGGGTACGACCATAGGAGAACCGGTAAGATGGCCATGGAGAAGCGCATGTCAGACACCTGCATTGACGCCGATGTCGTCGACAAAATGATGTCCCACGTCAATGCCGCCGCCAACCACTTGACCGCAATGCAGAACTACTTTACCGGCTATGCCAGGTATCTCAACGAGTTCATGATTCCCTTCCTGATCTCGACCCACTATTTCAGGCAGGTGGAGCAGGAGAAGCTCCTCATGTCCTCGCCTTTCGAGGCGTTTCAGGCCTACATGGACCTCCTGTCCTTCAACCTGGACATCTCCAACAAGGGCCTTTCCGCGGGAATGGAGATGATGAACGCGTATCTCAAACAGGAAATGCCGGAAGCCGTCACCGCATTGGTCAACACCATTTTCGGTCTCGACGGGAACCCTATGGAGAAATACACCGAGCGTCATGCGCGAATGCTTCGCGCGGTTACCGAGATCTACCCTGAAGCGATCCGAAACATTGCTTCTGAATACGGTTTCCATTTCGAGAGGGGGACCCATCCCCTCATCGCGGAAACCGACCGCTTTATGCTTTACCAGATCCTGCCCACCGATCCGTCGGTGTCAATGCGCGAAGACGGCAAGCCCGTACTCATTCTCCCGCCCTTCGTGCTGGGGGCGAACATTCTCGCCTTCCTGCCCGGGGAAAACAAAAGCTACACCCACTGTTTCGCCAATCAGGGAATCCCCACCTATATCCGCATCATGAAAGACATTCAGACGACCCCGGCCCTCCAGGTCATGACCGGGGAGGACGATGCCGAGGATACGCGCCGCTTTTGCGAGAGAATCATGGCGCGCCACGGCAAGCCGGTCACCCTGAACGGCTACTGCCAGGGCGGTTTTTCGGGGGTGTGCGACATCCTGTCGGGCCGGCTTGAAGGACTGGTGGATGCGCTGATCACTTGCGTCTCCCCCATGGACGGCACCCGAAGTCACGGGCTCAAAAACTTCCTGGCCGAGCTGCCGACCCGCTTCAACGATCTGGCTTACGGCACCAAAACGCTTCCCAACGGGAACAAGGTTGCCGACGGGAATCTGATGGGATGGGTTTACAAGCTGAAGAGCATTGAATCCGAAGCCCCGGTAGTCGCCTTTCTGAGGGATTTGATGATGCTGAGCCCCCGGAACGGACGGCCGGTCAGGGTGAGCAAGACCGCCGCAGCCCTGAATTACTGGCTCCAGAACGAACGAAGCGACTTGCCCCTTGCGGTCACCGCCATGAGCTTCGCGTCCTACAACACGCCGATAACTGCCGACGGTACCCTCCCCGTCAAGCTTTTCGGCCGCCCCCTCAACTTCGGTTACATTCGGGAAAAAAAGATCAAATGGCTGATCTGCTACGGCGAACGGGACGATCTCGTGGAAAAGGAGACGGCGCTTGCCCCCCTCGATTATATCGATGCGGAGGTATCCGCATTTCCCAAGGGCCATGTGGCCATCGCGACCTCGTGGTCGGATCCCAAGTCGGCCTGCGCGCTCCATACCCGCTTTGGAGAGAAGAATTATCGCGGCCCCGTTCGGTTTCACCTCGACCTGGAGCTATCGGATTTGGCATAACCCGAGACGGCGGACGCCGGAGCGAATCGAGGAACGATCATGGATGAAAAATTTCTGGAATTCTGGGGCAATCTGCTGCTGAACGCGGCCAGAAGCAAAAAGCAGACCGATGAGCTGATGCGATGGCTGAAGCTGGGCTTTCCCGGGATCACCGCCTCCCCCGGGTCGACCTCTCCGGGGTCCGGCTTTGAAGAAATGATCGCCGTTTTCCGGAAACTCTACGGCCTTGACAAGATTCCCGAAAAAAGCGAAGACGCGCAAAAGGTGTGGGCCGACGCCTTGAAGAATTTTCAAAATTCCTTTCAGGACTATCTCGCCTTTTCCGGGGTCGTCTCCAGAAAAGAACATCTGGCGCTGGTTGAAAAGTACGAAAAGCTCAAAGCGAAATGTAGCGACCAGGAGGAGACCATCCGGCATCTGCGGATGCTTCTGGAGGATCAAAAGGAGGAGGAGGAGGAATCGCCCCCCATTGCCCCGCTGCAGGATATCGTCAGAAACCAGGGAGAGCTGTTTCAAAAAATGATGACTGATTTCAGTCGATGCTTCAGCACGGAAAAATCGGCATCCAATCCCAAAGCCGATACCAAAAGAGAAGAAGAGGAAGAAGAGAAAAATGATTCACCCGACAGATCCGACCCGTCTGTTTAAAGAATGGTCGGAAATTCAAGAGACCGCTTTCAAAACGACCCTGAACGCCGTGGAGATCTTCCAGAATCGCGCCGAAAAGCTGGCGACGCAGTTCTGGGATCAGACCGCCTGGGCCGCCGAAAAAATCGGCGACGCCGTCATGGACTGTGGCAAAATTTACAAGACCGGCTGTGAAAACCTGCAACGGGTTTGGGTCCCGACCTGTACCACGGGTCCCGAAGCGACTTCGGCCGATGCGAAAACCGAGGCCCCATGATGTTGCCCCCTATCATCCATTGAAGCGCCATCCTGCGAAAACGTCGTATCGACGTTTTCGCATCATCCCTTCCGAATTTCCTCCTTGAGCATACAGCAGGCCACCTGATAGAGGGGTCTGCCGTCCGCGTCATAAGCAAGATTGTCCGGTTGAACCAGCCGGTTCATCACACACCCTTCGGGGATTCTCAGTTGAAAAAAATCAGCCTCGTTCAACCGGGGCATCGGCGTCAGCCGGTCGTTTTCGAACACCAGGGAGTGGTAGGGGAAGTCCTCGCATATGGGACACCGGTAGACCCTGCCGTTGGGGAAAATGAAATAATTTTCCGCGCAGAGCCCGGCACATTCAAAGGGATCGTCCGGCGCCAGAAAGACCTTGGGATAGGTAACGGTGATGCCCCGTTCGGCCACACGCTCCGCAACCGCCGGCACCACACTGAGCCATGTCTCCCGCGACACTTGAAGGACACCGTCCGGGCTTGCTGCGGATTTTCCCCGGATGCCGATCACCTGGATAAAGAAGCGGTCGATGCCCAGATCTTCCAGCAGCGGTGCCATCCGTTCCAGTTCATGAATGTTGGCGGCGCTTACGGTGTAGATGAGACTTACGTTGAAACCCCGCTGCCTGGCCCTCCGGATCCCCGACGTACAGACATCGTACACGCCCTCCCCCCGGATCCGTCATTCGTCTTGCGGGTGGCGCCGTCCAGGCTGAAGCTGAAGAAATCGACC
>NZ_JBFXGG010000154.1:0-6080 GCF_050178255.1 Desulfococcus sp.
CCCGCGCGGTGGGGAGCGAGGACACCGAGGACCTGTGCCTCAACACGGGCCACATCGGCATCTATGTCAGCGCCAGGTATCAGGCCGAGTTCGCCCCCAAGATCGCGGCATGGCTCAAGGCCCGGGAAGGCGACGGGAAAAAGGCCGTACGGCGGAAACCCGCCGAGGCTTCGCCCAGAGAGAAACGGAAAACGGCGTCAACGGGCAGGAAGGCCTCCATAACGGCCGCGTCCAGCCGACCTGCCGCACGAAAAACCCGGGAAAGGGCCGCTTCGGACAAGAAAAACACCTCGGGCCCGGCGAAGGCGGCGGTGTCCGATGAAATACGCATACCTCACGGAGATACATCGCCCAAGGCAACCGTGATCGCGCGCGTCCGAAAAAAAGAAGCCTGAAGGAAACCCCTTCGGCAATACGTACAAAACGCACTGACGGGGATAAGGAGACACTGAATGACTGCTAAAAAAGACTATTTCAAGACCTTCTGCAAGATCAGCAAGGCCATTGGGTCGACGCTGAAGCGGGAGGATCTGCTCGACCTGATTGTCGCAAGCGCCATCGAAACCATGGACGCCAAAGCGGCCAGCCTTTTCCTGGAGGACAAGAAGAAAGATGTATTCGTATCGGTATGTCAGAGAGGCCTTTCTGAAAGCTATCTTCACTCGGACCCTTACCGCATGCAGAAGATGAGTGACGAGCTGATGAAAAACGGCTATCTCGCTTTCGAGGATGTCGCCACGGACGAGCGCATCCAGAACCGCCAGGCCAAGATCGATGAGGGTATCTCCTCGATTCTGGTGGTGCCGGTCCGGGTCGAGGGAAAAAACATCGGGGTGCTTTCCCTGTACACCGCCGACGCCAGGCGTTTTTCGCCGGATGAAATCGAATTTCTGGGGGCCCTGGCCGAGCAGGGCGGCGTAGCGATCCAGAATTCCCGACTGCTCAGGCGGATCACCCGGAACAGCTACCTTTTCCATGACCTGGCCGACAGCATCAATTCCACGAACCTGGACATCAAACAGATTCTTCACATCATGACGGCTGATATCGCGGAGGCCTTCGAGATGAAAGGGGTTATTATCCGGCTGTTGAACAAGGATACGAATACCCTTGACATCGTCGCCAGCTACGGCTTCAGCGAGGAATTCCTCAACAAGGGGCCGGTCCATCCGGACAAGAGCATCACCCAGGCCCTCAAAGGAGAGACCGTAGTCATTCGGAACGCCGCCGACGACGAGCGGATCGAGTACAGGGATGCCATGAAAACGGAGGGGATCGTCTCGATGCTCGTGGTGCCGATCCAGGCGGGAGGGGAGATTATCGGGGTAATGCGTCTCTGCACCGAAGAGGAGCGGGAATTCAGCGAAGACATGATCGTTCTGGTGGAGGCTCTCGCACATCAGGGCGGCCTCGCCATCCAGAACGCCTCGCTCTATCTGTCGTTGCAGGAGGACAAAAGCAATCTGGAGAAGGACATCTGGAGCCACCGACAGTGGTTTTAGACGGTGCGGTCGATGTATTCATGGGGTGACACGGGAAGGATGACGACGGCGTGCGCACCCTGCGAGAAAGGAGATGACGATGACGGGGAAGACCATCGGTGAGATTCAGATCGGCGATACCGCGGAATTCGCCAAGACCGTTTCAGAGACGGATATCTATCTGTATGCCGGCATTACCGGGGATTTCAATCCGGCCCACATCAATGCCGCTTACGCGGAGAAAACCTTTTTCAAGGCCCGGATTGCCCACGGCATGCTCACGGCCGGGTTCATTTCCACCATTCTGGGTACGTTTCTGCCCGGCCCGGGAACCATTTATCTCAAGCAGGATCTGAGGTTTCTGGCACCTGTGCGCATCGGCGACACCATCACGGCCCGGGTGGAGGTCACCGGGAAAATGGAGGATAAGAACAAGGTCACTTTCAGAACCATTTGCACCAACCAGGACGGCACCATGGTTCTCGACGGAGAGGCGTTGGTGAGCCCCCCCAAGGCGCCGCGATAACGGTTTCGGACCCTCGTAGGGGCGGCACTGCCCGCCCCGGGTCCTCCTCCCCGGCGGTGCTCCCGTCAAACCACGTTGCCGATCAGATACTTCTCGATACAGGCCTTTACCGTTCCGTCCGCTTTGTCACAGAGTCTGCTGCGGCATGCTTCGCAAAGATCGACGTCATCCTTGGCGCGGCGGCGGATTTCCTTGCCGCACAGGGCGCAGGTACTGATAAAGAGTCTGACCCCAACCCGGTAGCGGATGTCGTCCGGCGCGTCCTCTTTGAGGCACCAACGAACCTCCGCAAGATAATCCGGACGGGATCCGGACCCGTCGGCATCGGTCGACGGGTCGGTCAACTCGATCAGAATGCCCGAGCCGGGTTTCAGCGCGGATGTGGAGAAAAACGACATTCCGCCACTGCTCTTTTCGATCAACTCGCCTTTTTGATACGCCGCCGACATGTTTTCGGCGAAGCGGATCTCGTATCGGTCCTTCCCGCGAGGAAAGGTTCTGTGCGTCATGCCTGTCATGACCGACCTCCCTTGTCAGGGGCTGAAGGCTCTAAAGCGGTGCGTCCGCGACAAACAGTACGCTGTCTCCCTTCCGCCGGCCTTCAGCCGTTTCCGGCCAATATCACGAAAGTCAAAACGTGCCACCCATTCAACTTTCGACTTCCATGATGGTGACCGGCGACTTCCATGATGGTGACCGGCCTGTGAAAGTCGAAAGTTTAATCATCCAAAAATAAACGCGAAAAGCATGCATGTCAAATTTTTCACGTCGGAACACGCCGTGGGGCCGCGAAGTCTCGTGTCAGTGAGCCTCGGCCCAGTTTTTCCCGATGTCGATGTTGACTTTCAGGGGAACCTTCAAATCCGGCCAGACATTCTCCATGGTTTCCCGGACCAGGTCGCGGACCGTATCCAGTTCGTCGGGCGCCACCTCGAAGACGAGTTCGTCGTGAACGGTGAGCAACATGGCGGATTCGAGTTTTTTTTCCTTGAAGATGCCGTCGATCCGGATCATGGCCAGCTTGATCAGGTCCGCGGCCGTTCCTTGTATCGGTGTGTTGACGGCGGTTCTTTCGGCGAATCCCCGAAGATTCCGGTTGGGGCTTCGGATTTCGGGGATCTGACGGATGCGGCCCAGAAGCGTGCTGGTCATGCCCGTTTTTTCAGCGGTTTCGACGGCATTGTCGATAAAGGTTTTGACGCCTTTGTACCGGGCGAAATAGTGGTCGATGTAGGTTTGGGCCATTTTTCGGCTGATGCCCAGCTCCTTCGACAGGCTGAAGGCTCCCATGCCGTATATGATGCCGAAGTTGATGGTTTTGGCCTGGCGCCGCAGTTCGGAGGTGATCATCTGGGGAAAGACCTGGAAGATCTCAGCGGCAGTCCGGCTGTGGATATCCTCACCTTCCACAAATGCCTGGATGAGGCCTGCGTCGCCGGAATAGTGGGCCAACAGGCGCAGTTCGATCTGGGAATAGTCGGCCGCCAGCAGTACCCAACCTTTTCGGGGGATGAAGGCTTTCCGGATCTCGATGCCCTCCTCGCCGCGGATGGGGATGTTCTGGAGGTTGGGCTCGGAGCTGCTGAGGCGTCCGGTGGCGGTTACGGTCTGGTTGTAGGAGGTGTGGATCCTGCCGGTCTCGGGATGGATCATCTCCACCAGCGCATCGGCGTAGGTCGATTTCAATTTGGCCAGGGTGCGATGCTTCAGGATCAGCGCCGGCAGCTCGTGCCGTTCGGCCAGGGATGTCAGCACCTCCATATCCGTGGAATACGCGGTTTTCTTTTTGGTTTTTTTCTGGACCGGAAGGTTGAGTTTCTGGAAAAGGATCTCGCCCAGCTGTTGGGGGGAGTTGATGTTGAAGCGTTCTCCGGCCAGCACGTAAATTTCGTCCTCGAGGGTGTCGAGCTGGTCCTGAAAACGTTTGGAAAGCGCGATCAGTTTTTCCCGATCGACGCAGATCCCCCGCATCTCCATGTCTTTCAGGACGGGAATGAGGGGCATTTCCACGGTTTCCATCAGCCGGACCAGGCCGAGGGATTTCAGTTTTTCGCTCAGAAGGGCGTATGCGGCCAGGGTCAGATCCGCATCCTCGCAGGCATAGGGAACGGCCTTTTCGACGAGAACTTCCTCGAAGCCCACCTGGGATTTACCCTTGCCGGCAACCTCTTCGTAGGTAGTGGTCTTGTGATCGAGGTAATCGAGGGCGATGCGGTCGAGGCTGTGGGCCCGCTTGGACGGCTCGATGAGGTATGAAGCCACCATGGTGTCGAAGGATACGCCGGTAAGGCGAATGCCGGATCGATTCAGCACCGTCCAGTCATATTTGATGTTTTGTCCGATCTTCTGAATCTCCGGGTTTTCGAGGGCCGGCCGAAGCGCCTCGATGACCTGTTTCAAAGGAATCTGGCGGGGTGCGCCAAGGTATCGGTGGCCAACGGGGATGTAGAAGGCCTCATTTTCCTTCAGCGCGAAGGAGAGTCCCACCAGTTTGGCCCGCATGGGGTCGAGGGCCGTGGTTTCGGTGTCCAGGGCGAAACGTCGGCTTTCGCCGAGACGCTTGGCAAGATCGCCCAGGGTCTTTTCATCGAGGACGGCGGCATAGGATTTGGGCGACGCCGCTTCTACGTCGGCATAGGTCCGATGAAGCTCCTGGAATTCCAACTCCTTGAAGAGTGCGGACAGGGCTTTGAGGTCGGGTTCGGCGCGTTTGAGGGCCGCAGGCTCGAATCGGATCGGTGCGTCGGTCCGGATGGCGACGAGATCTCGGCTGACATAGGCCTGCTCCTTGAATTTAACCAGGTTTTCATGCTGCTTTTTTCGGGTGACGGCGTCGATGTCGCGGTAGAGGCCGTCCATGGTGCCGAAACTCCTGATCAGGTCCAGCGCCGTCTTGGGGCCGATGCCCGGAACGCCGGGGATGTTGTCCGAGGTGTCTCCCGAGAGTCCCATCACGTCGATCAGCTGCGGCGGTTCGACCCCGAATTTTTTCCGCAGAGCCGGAAGATCGGTGAAAACGTCCTTCATGGGATCCCAGACAGCGGTGTTTTCGGTGATGAGTTGAAGGAAGTCCTTGTCGCCGGTGACGATGATCACGGTGAATCCGGCCGCCTCCCCCCGGCGGGCCAGGGTGCCGATGAGATCGTCCGCCTCGTATCCCTCCACCTCGAGCAAGGGGATCCGGAATCCCCGGACGATGGCCTTGATGTAGGGCAGCTGCACCACCAGGTTTTCCGGCATGGGCGGCCGGTTGGCCTTGTAGTCCGCGTAGATCTCGTTCCTGAATGTGGGGCCTTTCATGTCGAAGCATACGGCCATGTACCGGGGATCCTTTTCCGCCATCATCTTCGTCAGGATTCTGGTGAATCCGAAGGCGGCGTTGGTGGGAAGTCCCCCGGCGTTGGTCAGTCCGGTTCGGATGGCGTGGAACGCTCGATAGACGTAGGCGCTGCCGTCGATGAGGTAGAGTGTGGGGCGATGGGTCATGGCATCTCCTTCAGGGGGGCGACATCACGTTTTATGGAGCGGCGGCATGGGTTTCATGTTGACATGCCCCGCCTCCTGACTTAATTTCTCAGTCACTGTATTCGAGCGGGTACGCTTCGGATATCATCAGGGTTTTTATGTATCATCAACCGGCGTGAACGACAAGCGTAAGGGATGGGGCGGATTGGGAAACGGCGAAATTCTGACGGAATATCGGCAGATCCGGGTCGTGCTGGCAGAGGCGGCGACCATCGCGGTTCTGGGCGTCAGCCCGAAATCGGATCGGGACTCCCATCAGGTGGCCCGATATCTGAAGGATGCCGGCTACCGTATCCTGCCGGTGAGGCCGGCACAGAAGGAAATCCTGGGCGAAAAGGCATATCGGTGTCTGAACGACATCGATACGGCCGTCGACGTTGTGGACGCGTTTCGCACCCCGGCGCAGATTACGGACCACGTGCCCGAGATCATTCGCCTCCGCCCCAGGGTCTTCTGGATGCAACTGGGCATCGAAAATCATCGAGCGGCGAAGGTGTTGACGGCAGCGGGGATCGACGTGGTCATGAACCGATGCATCAAGACGGATC
>NZ_JBFXGG010000155.1:0-5837 GCF_050178255.1 Desulfococcus sp.
CCTGAAGCCTCAAAACAAGAACCCGGCCAAATCACTGACCGGGTTCTTGTTCCTGACGCTGTTGCATCGCTCTGGAAAAACGCTATCCGATCTTTCGTTCGATCGAGGAAACGTAGCTCTCGAACATGTCTTGCCGATCCGCTTCGGTCATGTGATCCGGAAGGCGGGTCATGGCGAGGTTGATCGCTGCATCCACCAGCCTGTCCTTAAATGTTTTTTTCGCCGCCAGGATATAACCGCCGACCTTCTGCTCGGCCAGAGACATCATGAATTCGCTTTCCCGCTCGGCGTCGGCGATCAAATCCTGCCGTCGCTTTTCGCCCATGCGGACGATCGTTTCCTTCAGCTCGGCAAAGCGGACATCGCTCGCCACCATGGCTTTGCGGGCCTCGTTGATTTTTTCGGTGACCAGGGCTTTTTCATTTTCCAGGTCCTTGATTTCCGCCGCGATTTCATCCCGGCGCATCCTCAGAAATCCCATCAGCGGCTTTTTGCCGAACTTCACCACGACAAAGGAGAGGATGCCGAAGTTGACCCAGAGCATCACCATATCATAGGTCTTGCGCCAATTCCCGTTTCCCTCCTCGGCGAATGCATCACCTCCGAACAGGTGAAGGCATGCCGCCGTACCGGCAAGGACAACAATCCACAGGCTCAGAAATTTCCACTTGTTTTTCATGAAGATAATCTCCGGTTCAGCACCTTTTCCATGATATGGACGGCCAGATGCTCCGATTCGGCCTCAAGGTGCTTTTGGGCTTCCTTGAGCTGCACGTCGACTTGCTTCTCCGTTTTATGCCTCAGTTCAGCAATGGCTGAAACAGCCTTTCGGTGAATGCTTTCGGCCGTTTCACTGCCTTCGTGCTCTAACTTCGCGCTGATGTTGTACGCCTCTATCTTGACGACTTTCTCCCGTTGTCTCAGATCCGTCAGGATGTTCTCCACCTCATTTTCCGTATCCTTGATCCCCTGGTCGAGGCCCTGGATGAAGTCGTCCCGCTCGGTCATGGTCGTTTTCAGCGGCCGGAACATGATGCGGTTGATAATGAACAGGAAGATCAGAAACGAGATCAACTGGGCGAACAGAGTTTCATTGATGCTGATTAAAGCTATATTGCTGACGATTTGCATTATTATCTTCCATGTCTGATGATGATAAAACTAAACGACGAAAAGAAGCAACAGCGCAATGACAAGAGAATAGATTCCCGTTGATTCCGTAACGGCCTGGCCGACGAGCATGGTTCGCGTCAGGAGTCCGGCTTCCTTCGGATTCTTTCCGATGGCCTCACAGGCCTTGGCGGCTGCCATTCCTTCACCGACACCAGGTCCGATTGCACCCAGTCCCATACAAAATCCCGCGCCGAGAAAAGCTGCCGATCTGATGATATCTACGCCTTCGATTGCCATGTTAATCAAATCCTCCCATTTTAGGATTAAATGAAGTATAGTAATGAATTGCCTGTAATGACCATGGACGCTCTCTATACAACAAAGATCAAAATCAGTGCGATGACCAGGGAATAGATGCCGGTGGATTCGGAGACCGCCTGTCCCACGAGCATGGAGCGGGTCAATATCGCCACCTCGTTCGGACTTCGCGACATCCATCGAACCGCTCCCTCGCCGGTGAATCCCTCTCCGATTCCCGGTCCGACGGCCCCGAGTCCCATGCACAATCCGGCTGCGACCAAGGCCATGCAGGCTGCCATAGACGTGGCCGGTTCAAAGGTTTTGAAGAGCAGTATCACGGCGACAAGAAGCCCGTAAATCGCGGTGGTTTCGGCAACGGCCATTCCCAGAAGCATGCCGTTGGTGACGGGCGCCCTGCTGAGCGGCTGTCTTGCCACCCCCTCGCATCCGGCTCTTGCGACGAATCCCTCTCCGATGCCGGAGCCTATGGCGCCAAGTCCCGCGGCAAAACCCGCGCCGATGACGGCCGCCCATGTCGGCGAAAAGGGACGGGTGAAAAAGTCCGCATACAGCAGAATCAGGGACGTGACCAGTGCGTAAATCGCCGATGTCTGCGTAACCGCCGATCCGATCAGCATGGTGGTGGTCAGTTGATCCGCTATAGCCGGCTGACGGGAAATACCGAAACACGCTTCGCCCGCGGGATATCCGGCGCCGATGCCGGAGCCGATGGCGCCCAGCCCCATGCAAACGCCGGCCGAGACGAGGATGTACACCGATAGCGTTTCCGCCCGGTGCTGGGTGAACAGCAATATCATGGACACCACCAGCGCGAAGATGGCTGCTGATTCCGCCACTGCCTGCCCCACCAGCATGTTCTTGAAAATGTTTCCGGCGGAGTCGGGATTTCTGGAGATGCCGGCGTTTGCCTGTGCAGCCGTATACCCTTCTCCGATGGCGGCCCCGACGGCCCCGAAACCCATCGACAGACCACTTCCAATAAAAGCCGAGACCTTTACCCAAGTTGCGATGTCATATGTCATGGTTATCTAACCTGTACTGAGATGTAAACAACGGTGAGCATTGTAAAAACGAACGCCTGAATGGTGCCCACGAAAAGGCCGAAAAAGGCATTGAGAAGCGGCGGAAAAATGATGCTGTATGTCAGATACGAGACGACCAGAATAATGATGGACCCGCCCATGATATTGCCGAACAAACGGAAGGATATCGATACCACCTTGGCGAGCTCGCCGATGACGTTCAGCGGCATCATGAAAAAAATCGGCTGGAAATATTCCTTGACGTACTCCTTGAACCCCTTTGCTTTGATCCCGGCGTAGTGGGCGATGACAAAACCCATCAACCCCAGACTCAAGGGGGTGTTCAGGTCTTTCGTCGGCTCCTCGAGGTTCGGGATGATGCCGAACCAGTTGGAGAGGACCAGAAACATGAAGAGCGCGCAGATCAGAGGCGCATAAGTCTTGGCTTTCTCCTTGCCCAGCGCATCCTCCGTCAGTCCATACAGATGTACGACAAACAACTCTCCCACGGACTGCAACGGCCCCGGCAGCCGGCTTCGCTTTCGAGACGCCAGAAAACCGAAGAGAAGCAGGCTGCCGATAACGAGCCACGTCATGACCATCACCTCGAGGTTGAACGTCATGTCGTGTCCGAAGAACGGAACGATCAACTGGTGTACCCTACCTAATTCTTCCATAAATCACTTCCTCTAAGATGACCCCTATCCGGTTGAAGAAAAAATGAAGGACGAAAAATGATCAATGAGAATCATCATCTGGACCATGAACAGTCCGATGACGACGGCAAGCAGATTGAAGTCTTCGGATTTGATGGCGACGACCAGGGGGACGGCCATCAGTCCGAAGCGCAGGAGGATGGATCCCATGGATAAAACGAGTGATTTGATTCTGGAGGATTGAAGAACCCTGCGGGGCAGGGACTCGCCGATGAGGATGAAATTGACGATGCTGGCGAGGGTGCCGATGATGAGGCCTTTTGCAAAAGGTTTCTGAGCGGCAAAGATGAAGACAAGAGAGATGAGGATGGCAGCTATCAGTGCTCTGGAACAGTACGTCTTCTGGGTTTGTCGTACGGTATTCATTCCCGGTTTTTTGTCTCTCCGTCTTTTCCCTGCCCCATCATGTCCATGATTTGGCGATAGGCCACATTTCCACCGCCGATGACGCCCAGCAGGATGAAAATGGTTACAAAGATGCCTCGGGTTCCCAGCCATTTGTCGATATACCAACCGACAAAAAAACAGAAGATGATACAACCTGCCATCGTGAGGCCGAGCTGCATGATGATTTGCAGATTTTCAGCCCAGTCCCGATTCTTTTTGTAGTTGAAATATTTCTTTGCCGTTGTCGACCTCCGGTGGATGAGTTTTGCCGCATGCATCTCGCATAAGGGCCGAGATCCGCCCGTTCATATTAATTCCATTTTCGATATGGCCTATAACAGATCCGGATCCATCGTGTCAAGGTCTGAATTTATTCCCGGATCTCTTACGCTGGGTTGCCTGGTGCAATGTCGAACCGAATGCGAAGGGCCGGGAGGGTGATGCTTCGTGAACCGTGGGCATGATGCCCTTTATCTGGTTTGTCTGGAAATTCGTTGCCGTTGTCGCGCTTCGTTGCCGGAAAAAGATTCTGGACGGCGATGGGAAAAAATGTTTGTAATATGAGCCGGGGCATCATAGTATTTTCAGGGGCGGCCGTAATCTCTTGACATGACCGCAGACAGTGATGATGGTTATCCGGATGGGGGCGGCGGTCGTTTCCGCCGTCGCCGGTTTCCGAAAAGAGGTGCGAACCGTCTCATCGATTGTGTGCCGTCGAATCATTGTTTCAACTTTCGACTTTCATGATGGTGACCGGTATCGGCTTGTGAAAGTCGAACGTTGCGTCATTATGTTTATATAGCGAGCAGGTGTTGTTGACCCCATGAAACTTTCCGCCGTCGAAAGGCTTCGTCGTTTCTACAAACTGTTTTCGGGCGTCGATCAGGTGCTGATTCTGATCAACGCCGACCCGGATGCCATCGCCGGCGCCATGGCCGTCAAGCGGCTTCTGTGGCGGAAAGTGGCCGGCGTCACCATCTCGAGCATCAACGTGATCAAACGGCCCGACAATGTGGCTATGGTTCGGCTGCTCGATGTGAGCCTGATCCATATCGAGGATATCAAGGACCCAAAACGCTTCACCCGCGTCGTTCTCGTGGATTCCCAACCCGCTCACAGCGATGCCTTCAAGCGATTCAATGTCGACGTTGTCATCGATCACCACCCCAAAACGGAAATGGAGGTGAAGTATGCGGACGTGCGACCGGATTACGGCGCCAGCGCCACTATCGTGACCGAGTACTTGCGTGCCGCGAGGATCAAACCCTCGGTCAGGTTGGCCACGGGGCTTTTCCACGCCATCAAGACCGACACCCGGAATTTCGAACGCCAGACGGCAATGGAGGATATCCGGGCGTTTCAATTTCTTTTCCGATACGCCAATACGACGCTGGCCCGGAAGATCGAGCAGGCCGACCTTCGGATCGACTTTCTGAAATACTTCAGAATCGCCATCGAGACCATGCGAATCCACAGAGGACGGGTTTTCGTTCACCTGGGGGCCGTGGCAAACCCCGACGTCTGCGTGTTGATCGCCGATTTTTTCATGCGGGTGAACCCTGTCACCTGGAGCATCGTCTCAGGGGTCTGTGACGGCACCCTGATATTGATTTTCAGAAACGACGGCATCCGGAAGAATGCGGGGCGGGTGGCCAAAACGAGCTTTTGTCAACTGGGATCGGCGGGGGGGCATAAGAGCATGGCGCGGGCCGAAATACCGGTCGACGCGGTTGCCGACATGATCGACGTGAATAACGATCGTCAGGTGCTCCACTGGGTGATCGATCGGATCGAAAAAAAACATCCGGCGTCCCAGAGCTGCCGTAAGGACGCTGAAAACACTGGGGGATTTCCGCCATGAAGGGCAGGTCCATGACGCTTGCGACGGATGACCTGTCGGTGGTCGTTCTGGGGTCCGGAACCTGCGTGCCGTCCCTGCGGCGAAGCGCCTGTTCAGTTTTCATGGAAACCGGCGACGCGAAACTGCTTTTCGATATCGGGCCGGGAACCATGCGGCGGCTGCTGGAGATCGACGTCGAAATTTTCGACGTAACCCACATCTTCCTGAGCCACTTCCATCCCGACCACACCGGAGAGCTTGTTCCGTTTCTCTTCGCGAACAAATATCCTGACGGCTCCAGGCGAAGCACTCCGCTGGTCCTGGCGGGCGGCAGGGGAATTCAGGCCTTTTTCGATGGACTTTTGAACGTTTATGGGCATTGGATCGCGTTGCCGCCGGACGGCTTCAGGATCATTGAATTCGACACCGATGGCCCGG
>NZ_JBFXGG010000156.1:0-5745 GCF_050178255.1 Desulfococcus sp.
CTTATAGGGATTTAAGGGGGTAGGGTTTGAGAGATTTAAGGTTTTAGGGTTTTAGAGTTTTAGAGTGATCAGGGGGTTAACTCAGCTTTCGGCTTTCATCATGGTGACCGGACAGAGACTGACGGGCATACACGCCCCAGACGCACCCCTTCAGTCTTCAGTCTTCAGCCTTCAGCCTTCAGTCTTCAGCCTTTTTCAAACTCCTGACCACCTGAAAAAAGCTTGTGCCATCCATCTTATTGATGCATATTTATATGGACAGTTTATGCATACTTCAGAAGGAGGCAGACGTGAGAACAACATTGAACATCGAGGACGACCTCATCGAAAGAGCGTCGGACCTTACCGGAATAAAAGAAAAAACAGCTCTTGTCCGCAAAGGACTCGAAGCCCTGATCAGTTTGGAGAGCAGCAGGCGCCTGGCTGCACTGGGTGGAACCGAGAAAGATCTCCGGATGCCAAGGCGAAGACGACCGGAGCAATAATAATGATTCTTGCCGATACCAACGTTTGGATCAAACATTTCAGAGAGTCCGATGCTGAACTCATTGAGCATTTGAACATGGGTTTTGTGGCATGCCACCCGTTTATTATCGGTGAATTGGCCTGCGGCAATATAGGGAATCGGGCGGAAATTCTGACGCTCCTCAAGGCGCTGCCCGCCGCACCCATTGTTGAACCGAGAGAACTTTTGAATTTTATAGAAAATAACATGCTGATGGGGCGCGGTCTCGGCTACGTGGATATTCAGATACTGGCTTCCGCGATTATCGGTAACGTCGTACTATGGACTTTTGATCGTCGTCTGAATGCGGCGGCAACGGAGTTGGGCGTTTCATATTTGAAAAGCTGACAGGGACTGTCGGCGAACGCACGCTTCCGGCACCGGCCTATAAAAGTCGAAAGTTGAAGTGAAACCTGAAACCGGCCCAGAGGGCCTGAGAGGGGAGGATAGCGATGCGCATCGACACACCTGTTCGCCAAATGGATATGAGTGAAGTGAAAGCCGGTGATGTATTGCTCTCCTACGGCGACGGATGGATTTCGGATGTTATCCGTCTCGTAGACGGTGGGGATTACAGTCACGCAGCATTCTTTGACGGCAACAATATCGTGGAAGCCGGTTTGCGGGGCGTCGTTGTAACACCTCTGGAGAGTGAGGTGGCCGCCCAGAAATATGTCGATGTCTATCGATTCAAATCAGATTCCGGAAGTCCTTTTTCTCTTCCGGATTGGCCCGTTGAACCGGTGATCGAACGCGCACACTACTACTTTGACAAGGGAACCAAATATGCAGACAACCAACTTTATCTGGTAGGGGTGTTGATCGTCGTCAGGAAATTGCCTTACGGCCGTGTGGAAAAAGCGGTGTTACGGGCGGTTCTGGATATGATTTTCAAACTGTTTAAAAGGATTGCGGAAGGTCGGGAGACAAAGTCGGTCGTCTGTTCCGAACTGGTTTATCGAAGCTTTTACGAAGCTGTTCCGGAGAAAAAATACGGGTTGTCGATAAAGGGAGCGCTGGCGCCTTTCAAAGGGCGTCTGGACAGCCTGGTTGAAAATGAATCCGGTGAAGATGACCTGCATGATGCGGAAATAGAAGAAACGATACGGCGGATTGAGCGGACGTACTGGGAAATCAGACCCGAATTAGCGGCTTCAAAAGACGAAATCCATACGCTTCTCAAGGCCGGCAATCCGCTTGTAGCCGCTGAAATGGTCAGTCCGCATGATCTTCAGATCAGTCCCAATCTGGAAAAGATCGGACGTGTGAGAAAACCGGCCAGGTGATGGATGATGCACAAGCTCGAGGTTCGGGGGTGTCGGCACCGACCGTTCCGGCCAACGGTTCCGACGGCCGGCCCATACTGCGGAACGAGGCCCTGGAACAAAGAAAACCCGGGCATCAAAGGCTTGACAACATGGCATTGGATGAGGTCTATTCCCATATCCGGCCCCGGAAAGGCGTTTCGCGGACACGGCCCGCTCTTGCAGCCAAAAGGCCCCTGTTCGCGACGCTCCTGTCCCGAAGGGAAACAGCCGCACCCAGCGCCGCGCTTAACCCCTGGGACCTGGGCGCTTAACACTTAAAACCTTATCAAACGGAAATCCCATGTTCATTTTAGGCAATTTCATCATCGCTCTGGCAACGGTCGTCGATTACATCCTGGTGCTCTACATGTGGATCGTGATCGCGCGGGCGGTGTTGTCGTGGGTCAACCCCGATCCTTACAACGCCATCGTCCGCATCATCTACAATCTCACGGAGCCGGTGCTCTACCAGATCCGGAACCGGCTTCCCGTCACCTTTGGCGGCATCGATCTCTCCCCCATCGTCATTTTTCTCGTCATCATCTTTCTTCAGAAATTCGTGGTCACCAGCCTGTTCGTGCTGGGCAAGTCCTTGATGTAAAACGGGTCCCGCCGTGATCAGCGCCCGTGTAATCCTTCAATCGCCGGAGAACGTCCATGGCCAGGATCGACGCATTTTTTAAACTGATGAACGACCAGGGGGCCTCGGACCTCCACCTCGTATCGGGCCAGCCCCCGGCGCTCCGACTCCGCGGGGATATCGAGCGGGTCAAATACAAGATTCTCGACAACGACGAGCTCAAGGCCATGCTTTACGAAATCGCCCCCGAGGACAAGATCAAGGTGTTCGAGGAGACCGGGGACATTGATTTCGGATACGAAATCCCGGGGCTCGCCCGGTACCGCGCCAACTTCTTCATGCAGAAGAACGGGTGCGGCGCCGTCTTCCGGGAAATCCCCAGCACGATCCTCACTGTCGAGAAGCTGGGGCTTCCGCCCGTGATCGCCAAGCTGGCCAACCTGCCCCGGGGGCTCGTCCTCGTCACCGGGCCCACGGGTTCGGGCAAATCGACCACCCTGGCGGCCATCATCGACGAGGCCAACCGAACCCGCAAGGACCACATCATCACCATCGAGGATCCCATCGAGTTCGTTCACGCCAGCCAGAAATGCATCGTCAACCACCGGGAGGTGGGCAACCACACCCGAAGCTTCAGCGCGGCCCTCCGGGGGGCCCTCCGGGAGGACCCCGACATCATCCTCGTGGGCGAGCTTCGGGACCTGGAAACCATCTCCCTGGCCATCGAGGCCGCCTCCACCGGCCACCTCGTCTTCGGGACCCTCCACACCAGCAGCGCGGCCAAGACCGTCGACCGCGCCATCGAGGTGTTCCCCGCCGCCCAGCAGGCCCAGATCCGGTCGACCCTGGCCGACGGCATCCGGGCCGTCGTGGCCCAGACGCTCTTCAAGCGCATCGACATCAAGGGCCGGGTGGCCGCCCTGGAGATTCTCATCGCCACCCCGGCCGTCCGCAACCTGGTGCGGGAAAACAAGACCTACCAGATCAACTCCATGATCCAGACCGGGAAGAAATACGGCATGCGGCTTCTGGACGACGCCGTCATGGAGCTGCTCGAAAAAGGCTGGATCAGCCCCGACGACGCCTACAACAAAGCCAACGACAAGTCGCGGTTCCGGCCCTTCATCAAGAACCCGCCCTCGGATTTCACCGACGTCTGACACCCTTTCAGGAGCGCTACGGCATGAGAAAACAGGAAGTCGACTACATCATCACCCGGATGCTGGATGCCTACGGCAACGTATCGGACCTCAACGTCACGGTGGGCAAGCCCTTCCAGGTGGAAACCGCGGGGCAGCTGGTCCCCGTGGAGATGGAGCCCCCCTTCAGGGAGCTCACCCCCTTCCAGACCGAGATCTTCGCCCTCAACCTGATCAACAGGAACCGGCGGCTGACGGAGAACCTCATCCGCGAGGGGTCGTGCGACCTCTCCTACATCCTGCCGGGAAAGGCCCGCTTCAGGGTCAACGTCTTTTCCCAGCGGGGCATGTATTCCAGCGTCCTCCGGAAGCTCGAGACCAAGATCCCCACCATCGAGGACCTGAAGCTGCCCGACGCCTTCGGGAAGATCGCCCGGGAGCGCAACGGGATCGTCTTCGTCACCGGCGCCACGGGCAGCGGCAAGACCACCTCCCTGGCCGCGGTCCTGAACGCCGTCAACGAGACCCGGAACGTGCACGTCATCACCCTGGAGGATCCGGTGGAATACTCCCATCCCCACAAGAAGTGCACCTTCAATCAGCGGGAGCTGGGAAAGGACTTCGACACCTTCGCCCACGGCCTCAGGGCCGCCCTTCGCCAGGCCCCCAAGATCATCCTGGTGGGGGAAATGCGGGACCGGGAAACCGTGGAGATCGGCCTTTCCGCGGCGGAAACCGGCCACCTCGTCCTGAGCACCCTCCACACCGTCACGGCGGGCCAGAGCATCGAACGGCTCCTGGGGTTCTTCAACATCGAGGAGGAAAAGCAGATCCGCATGCGTCTTTCTTCCACCATCCGCTGGATCGTCTGCCAACGCCTCCTGCCCAGGGTGGGCGGGGGACGCGTCGCCGCCTTCGACATTATCGGGAACAACCTGCGGGTCCAGGAATCGATCCTCCACGGCGAGTCCGAGGGCAAGACCTTCTATGAGATCCAGGAGGCCGGTCGGGCCTTCGGCATGACGACCTTTGACGAATACATCATCGAGCTCTTCCGGAAGGGCGCCGTCACCGAAGAGACCGCCCTCTCCTACTGCAGCCGCCGGGCGGTGGTGGGGCGGGGCATCGACAGCATCAAAAGCCGCCGCGGCGAGTCGACCACCGACATCACCGGGCTTGAACTGGAGGGCCGGGTATGAACATCAGCTGCACCCACTGCCGCAAGACACTGCGCGTTCCCGACGACAGAATCCCCCTCGGCAAGGCCTTTTCTCTTGTCTGCCCCGGTTGCGGCCGCCGGTTTGCCGTCGACCCCGTCATGCCCGAGGACTTCGAGGCGGACGAAACCATCCCGTTGCCGGAGGGTGCCGCGGCAGCCGCGACGAACGACGCCCCGGACGGCGGGGTGCCGGACAATTCCTTCCAGTTTCTGGCGCAGGGCGCCAGAACCGCCATGCTGTGCACCCATACGCCCCCCCTGCTCTCCCATGTCCGGAAGACGGTGGAAGCGGCGGGATATCACGCCCTCGAAACAGGCACCCCCCGGGACGCCCTCCGACAGATGCGGTCCCATGATTTCGATCTGGTGATCATCGACGAACTCTTCGGCACCCGGGATCCGGAGATGAACAACGTTCTCAAATACGTGTCCCAGCTCACCATGGACAGCCGGCGCGGCATGTTCGTCGTCCTCGTCTCCAGCCGCTTTTCAACGGGGGACCCCATGCAGGCCTTCCACAAAAGCGTCAACCTCATCGTCAATACGGCGGACGTCGACCGGATGGCCCCGCTCCTGAAGCGGGGCCTCGACGAACACGAAGCCTTTTATCGGGTCTTCAACCAGGAATACGAGCGCATCAACGGGACCCTGTAGCGGCGGGTCCGACCTTCAACAGAAGGCCCATCCCGACGGCGGTCACGACGGCGGCGGCCATGAAAGCCGCCTGGTAGGCCGACACCTCGGGGACGCCCAGGGCCATGCAGCCGTCGATGACGGGCCCCGATATGAAGGTGCCGGCCAGTCCCCAGCTGAGAAAAAAGGTGGCATTGAACAGACCGAAGCCCCGACCCCGCCGCTCCGGGGGAATCAGCACCGAGGCCAGGGCGTAGGCGCTCGCCGTGATCAGGGCCTCGGAAACGCCCCGGATGAAGTTGGCCGCAAACATCCAGGCCAGCCCCTCCACGCCGGCCAATATCACCAGCGAGGCCGCCGCC
>NZ_JBFXGG010000157.1:0-5589 GCF_050178255.1 Desulfococcus sp.
GCGGTCATCGGGGGCTGGGCTACGGCCCGACGGATGACCGGAACTCCCTCCGCGCGATCCGGGACGCGTGCGAAGCAGGCTGTAACTTTTTTGACACTGCGGATTCATACGGTTTCGGCCACAGTGAAGAGCTGTTGGGCCAGGCGTTGCATCGCCACCGTCATGAAGTCATCATCGCCACCAAGGTCGGTTATGATTTTTATCGAAGCCCTCCCCTGCAGAATTTTCATCCAGCCTATATTCGATTCGCCCTCCACCAGAGTCTCCAAAGGTTAAGAACGGAGTATGTCGATCTTTACCAACTCCACAATCCACCGCCGGAGATTTTGTTTCGAACCGATGTGATCGAAGCTTTGGACGCCTTGCGTCAACAGGGCAAAATCCGCTGCCTGGGGGTTTCGGTCAACCTTGTCCAGGATGCCGTCGAAGCTTTGGCGGCCGCCTGGCCCGAAGTCGTTCAGGTCCCCTACAACCTGCTCGCGCCCGAGGCTGAAACCATGATCTTCAGCGAAGCGACGCGAAAACAGATCGGTATCATCGCCAGGGAGCCGCTCGCAAATGGATTTTTATCCGGGAAATACCATCGCGACAGTCACTTTCCTCCGAGTGACATCCGTAGTCTTTGGGGAACTGAAAGAATTGCCGGGACAGCACACATCGTGGAACAGCTAAAGCCGTATTGCCGTCAGAACGAGACCCTCGCCCAGCTTGCGATACGGTTTGTCCTCGAGGCGCCTGCCGTATCAACGGTAATTCCCGGCTGCAAAACCGCTGACCAGGTCAAGGAAAACTTCGCCATGCTCAGAGCCCGCCGGTCAGTCTGAACGGAAGCATCAGTGCCCGAGGGGCGGACCGTGGAGATGCCCATCAGCGGCGGTAATCCGGACCGGCCCTTTTAGCGCCTGACCCGAAACTTATTGGCCAAGAGGAGAGAAACGATGGAAATATCAGCATCTCAACAGGCGAATGAATCAACGGGGTATACAGTCTTTCCGGAAGCCCCCGTGCATTTTCCCATTCCGGCATCGCTTGCGCCGTTTCCCCCGTATTTGCAGGCTGCCATTATAAAGGCCGTCGGAATATGCAAACCGCGGCCTGCTACCGATATCTGGTATCAGGATCGTGGAACCGGCTCGGTTTATGTCATTCGACACGGCATTCAATGGCAATTCAACAAAACGGCCAGTTTCATCTGGATGAAGCTTGGAAACGGAGTCACCGTGAAGGAAATTGTCGAGCAACTTTGTCGGGAGTACACGGAGGATAATGCGGAAGATATTGAATTTCAAACAGTTGAATTTGTGCTCCATGCCCTTTCCTATGGCGTCCTCGATATCGCGGAGGACGAGGAAGTCCCGCCTCCCGGAGAGCGGGCCGAAAGTTGAAAAATGCCCTTGAATGATCAAAAATGCCGGCTCAAGGACAATCGATGCCGGTTCCCCCTGGCGTTTCAAGGTCTTGTGCCCGGAGAGCCGTTCAGTCTGAGGGTCGGGATTTATGCCAACTCGAATCTTCCCTGGCAGGAACCGGCAGGAATTTGGACCTTCGATATTTCTGATTGTTACGCCGAAGGTTTGGAAATCGATCTCTGGCGGCTCGATTTCTATTCCGTTCAGCTTCGTGCGTCAGCTCGCCGCCGGCTGGCGCGGGCATTCCGACGGTCTCAAGACATATCCTTATCCGCGTGGGCGATGTTTACCGTCGAGGTGTTCGGAAAAAACGGCGGAATCCTCGGAACGATGAGAGTCGGCTTGTCCATTGCTTCCCATGATCTGGCCGTGATGAACGAGCGATATCGATTGGCGGCCATTCCGCCGATTCAGTGGTTCTTCGTTGAATTGACCAACCGTTGCAACTATGCCTGCAGCTGGTGTCCCTCTTCATCAATGACAAGAAAACAGGGGAGGATGCCTTTCGAGCGTGTGCAATGGTTGTTTAAGGAAATTGCCGATTATCGATACCGTAATCCTCAATTTTCGATGCACGCCGAGATCAAAAACCTGGTGTTCCTGCATGTCATGGGAGAACCGTTGCTGCATCCCCGCTTCTTTGAAATCCTTGAATACGGACATAGCATCGGGCTTGATTTCTGCCTCGTGACCAACGCCAGCCTTCTCACCCCTGAACGGATCGACAGGCTGCTTGCCGGCGGGATCAGCAGCATCACCATCAGCCTCAATGTGCCGGACGGTTCACATTTTTCGAAGACCGGCGCTCCCCTTGCATATTCGGCCGTAATCAGCAGAATCCAGAATCTCATTCAGGAGAGATACCGTCGAGGGAGCGATCTTCCCCGGATAGAAATTCAGATGCTGAATAGCAGAGGGGTTGCTCTGTCGGCAGCGCCCCTTGTGGAGGAGGCGTACCAGGTCGAGGACCAGCTGACATTCTGGTCAATGTTCGTGCGCCAACAGGAGCAAGCGCATCAGGTAATTTCTCATATACCCGATACCCACGAGGCATTGCGCGTTCGACAGGTTCTCGACCGCGTAACAAACGATCCCGATATTTATTTCGAGATCGGCAAGAATCTTTATGTTGTTTTTAAACGGGCGTGCAATTTCGGGAATATACTGCTTCCCGAGGGTTATCGTGTTATCGAGTCTGCCGAAGGGCGGTGCGCTTTTTTCAACGCCCACCGGACAATAGCTGTTCTCTGGGACGGCTCCTGCACGTTCTGTTCACTTGATTATAATAATTCGGTCAATCTTGGGAATGTATTTGATGAAGGACTCGAAGGCATCTGGACCGGCAAAAGGATGAATCAAATCCGGAGATTGATGGAGCATGGCATTCTTTCAGAATCTCTGTGCCGCCGGTGCCAGGGCGAAGTAATCCGTGACTAAGGGCCGGCTTCGTGAAAGGAGAATCGCATGACCGACGTGCTTCTGGTTGCCCCACCCATGCAGTCGCCCGCGGCGCAATCTTCGTTTAATGCGTTGTGTCCGCCGCTGGGCCTGGGCTATCTGGCCGCCTGCTTACTGAAAGAAGGCATTTCAGTTGAAATCGCGGATCTGAGCAAGCAGGCCGATCCCTGGGCTTTTTTAAGCCGAACAATTGAGAGGACTTCCCCTCCTTTCGTGGGAATCACCTGCGTCACCCAGAATTATGCCCTCGGGTTGAAAGCCGCCGGGGTCGTCAGGGCAAAGGCGCCCGGCGCCTTTGTTGCGATGGGGGGACCGCACACAACGTATCGATATGAGGATGTCCTGGCCGAAAAGACTGTCGATGTCGTCGTGCGCTTCGAGGGAGAGAAGAGTGTGGTACAATTATTTCATCATGTGGCGAACAAAGCGCCCGACCTCAATCTCATCAACGGCATCGCCTTCCGCGACGGCGACCGTGTCTTGAAGACACCCCATCGAAAACATGAGGAAAGTCTGGATGACATTCCATTTCCCGCCCGGCATTTGATGCCGATGGCGACGTACGGCCGCCCCGGCACGATCATGACAAGCCGCGGCTGCCCTTATAAATGCATTTTCTGTATCTCCAGCACATACGAGGGAAATTACCGGATGCGCAGCCCTGAAAACGTCATCGCCGAACTCGTGATGTTGCGGGAAATCTGGGGTCTGAGAGAGATCTATTTCATCGATAACGTGTTTACCGCGAGCTCGGAAAGGGTTCAACAGATCTGCCGCCAACTTGTTGATTTAAAATTAGACATTCGTTTTCATTGCGTGTGTCGACTTGATTTGATTACCCACGAACTGGTGGAGATGCTGAAAGACGCCGGCTGCATCGGTATGGAGATCGGCGTGGAATCGGGCGATCAGGAAGTGATAAATTCGATGAACAAGCATATTTCCGTCAGCGACGTACTGCGGGCTACCGATATCGTAGTGGGGGCGCGAATTCAGCCGATGTTTACATTTCAAATCGGTTCTCCCTTTGATCGACCGGAATCCGTTGCGAAGACCCAAGCGCTGGCGGCTCAGGTCCGCGCCAAGGGAGCGATTGCTTTTGTTTCAATCATGACCCCATTTCCGGGCACGCCTCTTGCCGACCGCGCCCAGGAATTCGGCATCCATATTCACGATGTTCCCTGGAGTGAATATCGGACATCCAATCCGATTACCGACACTCCCCATCTGAAACGGCAGGATTTTCGCCGGGCCCTTTATGAGGAAGCGATACGTTCCGGCGTCATCTATTAACGCATGTCCCTTTACAAGTCGCATCTCTCGCGCTGATGTGACGAAAGAGATGCTGTCTGTGGATCGACACCAACTCAAACGGCTTTTTGGGGTATTCATGGAAACAAGTTCACTGCCCATTCAGGCGGCGCCGCCGGATCACCTGTACATCGAGTTGACCAACCAGTGTAATCTTAGATGCAAACACTGTTATCTCGACGCCGGTCCGGGCGGCAACCACACCCTGTCTTCTTCTCTGGTGCGCCGGGCATTGCATGACTTCGCAACCTTCGGTGGTATGTCTGTAACCTTCAGCGGCGGGGAACCGCTGTTGCACCCTGATTGGCCGGCGCTGGTCGGATATGCGAGGTCGCTGAATCTGGTGACAGCGGTGGTGACCAACGGTCTGCTGCTCGACTCAGCCGCCGTGAAAGATTTGAGAGAATTAGGAGCAACGGTAACGCTCAGCCTGGATGGCGCGAGCCGCGAAACCCATGAATCGATTCGAGGCGCCGGATCCTATGCCAAAGCGCTGGCCGCTCTGGATCAACTTGAGGCGTCTCACTCCAGAGATCAGGTGATTATCGCATTCACGCCGACCAATACCAATGTGGACGATTTGATACCCTTGGCGCGGCATATTTCTGAACGCGGGTTTTACAGACTGTATGTTTCACCGCTTGAGGATCGCGGCCGCAGCCTGGTTCATGAAGACAAATTGTCCCTTGACGATGAATCCAGGATGCGTCTGCTCATTCAAATCGCATTGCTGAACACGGGTCCGTATCGATACATGGATATTGACTGCGGACATTTGAATTATTTTTTTCACCGATTGCTGACAGGGGAAGGTGATCTCGGAGATCCGATCGAGGGGACCCTGAGGATCAATCCTGATGGGGATATCTTTTTGACCGCTTATTCGGATGATCGCCGATTCCTGCTGGGTGACCTGCTGAACGGAAGCATCCGCCAAGCGTGGCAATCCGACGCGACACGATTTCTCCTGAATGCGGTTGATCAGCGCCGTTTGGGTTTGCCGGATTGTAATTCCTGCCCTTATTGGATCATTTGCGGCGGCGGAAGTCCGGTCCGAGCATATATGAGGCACGGCAGTTTCCAGAAGCCGGATGAATTTTGCCGGGCCAAACAGATGTTTCTTGACCGTTGGTTTTCCGCTTTGCGCTGAGGAGACAACCCCGGCGTTCAAAGCAGAACGAATTTCATTTCAGAAAAAGGAGGAAACCATGGAACAACAATCACAAAAATTTCAGCAGCCAGGGGGCTTCGGGTTTCCTTTTGGATACCCGGCAGGGGGTGTCCGGATGGGATACCCGGCAGGGGGTGTCCGGATGGGATATCCGGCAGGGGGTGTCCGGATGGGATACCCGGCAGGGGGCGTCCGGATGGGATACCCGGCAGGCGGTGTCCGGATGGGATACCCGGCAGG
>NZ_JBFXGG010000158.1:0-5480 GCF_050178255.1 Desulfococcus sp.
AGCATTGCATTACGCCTTTTGTTTGAGGGCAAACTGCCCGACTTCCTGAACGAGTAGATTCGACTGTCAAAGAACACGATCTCCTTTAAACTTCAAGGAGCCGGTAAAACCGGGCTGAATAGTTACCTTTTTTATTTGTATTCAGTGTCCATAATGTAATTGAGTCTGAACCATTGCCCCGATTCGAGGGGATTGAGACAAGTACGGCTGTTGAGTGTTGATGTGCCACTTCTCGTGTCTGAACCATTGCCCCGATTCGAGGGGATTGAGACACACCCGGCCGAATGCTCCCGCACTTTTCATAAAAAGGTCTGAACCATTGCCCCGATTCGAGGGGATTGAGACTTTGATTCCCAGGCGCGACAGCTGAGTGATCGGCTCGATCCAAAACATTGCCCAAGCGCACAACCGCGTATTTTGTTCACCCTGCCCCACCCCTCTCAAAATTTTTCCCGGACTATTCTGAAAAATCCACCAGTCACACCGTTACTGATCCTGTGCACGTCTTTCGACGCTTACGACAGAAAGACTGACTGCACGGACATCCATTTTCCGATGTTCAAGCAGGTGAAAGCAGGTAGGGAGAGGAGGCCGGGAATTGACGATGTTGTATTTCAGGGAGCTGGTTCGGCTGTGCCGCCCGAATTTGAGAACGGCTATCTTTCTTGGAAAGTTGTATTCCAGGAATGAACAGAAACTCTGGATGCTGTTGAAACGTTGGGATTGAACCGCCTGGAAAAGGCGCTGTTCCGATGCCGCGGCGCTGAACGCAAAGACGCTTCGAAACCGGCGGGTTTCGAAGCGTCCTCCACAACACATTTCAACATTTTTTTTGGATTTTCTGAAAAAAGTCACCGTGATGCCGTTAGGGTATACAGAAACGACAATGACAAACCATTCCCGACGGAGGTCTCGATGAACGTGCCGAACAAAGCATCCGAAACAGATGACAGTGTTGTGGTCCATGACGAAAAAACCGGGATTGTCGAAGACGAATTCCTGCAGGTGAACGATCTGGTGACCGTCAGAAAAGATGCAGCCAAAAAGGCGGCCAAAGGCGTGCTTGCGGAGCTGGAGGTCATGATTCGTGAAAAGCGTTGGGAGGATGCGATCACTCTTTTCCACCCCATCGAAGAGAAGGTCCCCGAAACGATCGGCAGCGGATGGGATGGATCCATCCGCCGGAAGATCGCCTTTGCCCTGGGACAGATCAACCGCTTTGACGATGCTATCCGTGAACTGGACGCCTGTATTCAGGCCGACCCCGAAAATTTCTTTCTGCACAACTCCTTAGCCTATACAGCGTACAATTCCCTTTACGCGGCGAAGAACAAGGAAATCTTCCTGAGCGGCAAAAATCGACATGAACGCATCGACCTGGCTCACCGGCATTTTGCGGCGGCCCAGGCGCTCCGGCCGGACGGCGTGACCAACTTTTATCGCCAGGGCATGTTGTATCGGCAGATCGAACGGAAAACGTCCCAGGCACTGCCGCTGTTTTTCAAGGCGATTTCGAACTGGGAAAGCCTTTCGTCCGAAGATCGGGAGGCCAGGCACCAGGAACGCAAGAACTACATCAAGGCCCTTTATCAGGGGGCGTCGGCCGTTCTGGAAAACGGCAGACCCCAGAAGGCCCTGGATCTGCTCAAGCAGTGCCTTGCGGAGGACAACGGCACCGACCACATTTCCATGACCTTCAAGTATTTCGCTCTGGGAAAGGTCCATTTTAGTATGTGCCGGTTTGGCGAGGCCAGGGACGCGCTTCTGTTTTCATTGAAATGCAGCTCCTCGGGGCCGGTCGATTTTATTCGGGAACTTCTGGCCCGCACCTATCTCGCACTGGACAATCCAGCCAAAGGCCTTCAGGAAATCGAAAAACTTCCTGAAAGAATCCGAAGGCCTTATGTTCGCTGGACCGAGTCCGATCTGCGCATCAGCCTCGAGGATTTTGCCGGCGCCAGGGCTGTTCTGCTCAACGCCGTCGAACGCGACAACCGCTCCCGCCACAAGACGCTGGTCCGGCTGGCCAGGCTTGAATATCTCCTCGGCGGGTACGACAAGGTCATCGAGCACGGCAAAAGCGCCTGTGATTTTTTTACCGAGAAATGGGGCCAGGTGTATGCCGAAGGACTGTACTGGCAGATCCTGGGGGCCTATCGGTCCGGCGCTCCGGATAACGCCCGGACCCTGATGAGTCAGCTCGAAACGGAGCATCCCGACTACCCTGGGCTCGACAAGCTGAAATCACGCCTGACGTGAACGTCTGAAGAAAGGGGACAATCTTGAACCTTCCCGACCTCAAAAAACAGTCCTCGGATGCCGCCGACTTCCGTCTGATGCTGGCCTCTGTTGAAAAGCGTTTGCTGGCAGGCGAATTGACGGAAAGCGACCGCTCTTTTCTCGCCAGGTCGGATATCCGGCGGCACCTGAACCCGACTCAGAAAGTCCGATGGGCCGCCCTTGCCCAGATGGCCGGCGAGGTCGAAACGGCATTGTCCATCCTCGCCGCCGTAAACCGGGAAACGCCGGACAACGAGGCGGCATGGAAAGCTCGCCTCGAATTGCTCACGGCGTTGGGACGGAATCAGGAACTGGCCCAAGTCCTGGCGAGCGCGAAAGCGTTTCTTGACGACGGCGTCCTGAAACCGTTTATGGAAGCCGGCGATGAAAAGCGGGTCGAGCAGCCTGTTTCCGAAGATGCATTGCCGTCCGACGGTCCCTTTGAACGCCTTCGACGCCGGCAGGAACGCATTGAGCGCTACCTTTCCATTTTTTCGGGAAGAAGCGACGTGTTCGCCCGTCAGTGGGTGGACAGGGCCGCCGGAAAACAGGGATACGTGCCGGTTCGAAGAGGATTGTCGCCCCAGGACGTCGAGGATCACCTGAAAGGGGGAAAGACCTATGGCGTTTACCTTCTCAAGGAGGACAACACCGTCGCCTTCGGCGCCGTCGATGCCGACCTGAAAAACGAGTTCAGAAAATTGCCGCTGACCGGGGAAAACCGCCGCCGGATTCACCGGGAGAAGGTTTACATGGTATCCCGTATGAAAGAGCTGGCCAAAGCAGCCGGAACGGAGACCCTGGTGGAGTTCAGCGGGGGAAAGGGATTTCATTTCTGGTTCTTTTTCAAACCTCCGGCGCCCGCCGATGCGGTCAGGCTTTTTTTGACGGGGTTCCAGGAGACCCTGGCCGGGGATCTTTCGGCATTCTCACTGGAGGTTTTTCCGAAACAGGACCGTCTGGGCGGAAAGGGGTTGGGCAATCTCATCAAGCTGCCCCTGGGGGTTCATCGCCTCACGGGAAAGGTTTCCTGTTTTCCGGAATGCGCCGATCGGTCACAGGGTGCCCAGCTCGATTTCCTCTCGCACGTCCGCTTTCTGTCGCCGGATCAGCTCAAGGAGAGCACCTCTTCACCCGGGAAAGGGCCTCCCCTCATCCACCCGAGATGGAAGGCCTGGGCTGAAACCTACCCGGAGCTTTTCGCGCTGGAAAGAAAATGCCCACCCCTTGGGCAGGTGATCGCCGCCTGCAGAAACGGCATGCCACCGGCCCAGCGCGAGGAGCGCGTCCTGCTGCAGACCATCGGGTTTCTGCCCCGGGCCAAACGCCTCCTCCATTACCTGATGGGAAGCGTACCGGATTACAATCCCCATCTGGTGGATTTCAAGCTGAGTCGTCTCAGGGGCACACCGATGGGATGTCAGCGGATTCATTCCCTGATGTCGTTTGACGGAGACTTCTGCGAATTCAGCAGGATATCAAAGTACCGGCATCCGCTGCTGCATGTGGATGGGTGGACCGACGCCTCCTCGGTTGGAAGAGCGGAGAAGGTGGAAAATCTTTCCGGTGCTTTGGAAAATCTCAAGGCGGCTATCGATCAGGTCCTGATATTCGTGACCTGAGGGGATATCGATCCGAGCCGGAATATGCCGCGCCGGCGGTATGGGTACAAAGGAGCGTCATGCCATGGAATCCTTGTATGTTATCGAGCCGGGATGCTATCTGCGCCGGGAGGGTGCGGTCCTGAATATCTGCAAAGGGAAAGCGGTGGTGGACCGGATTCCGGCGGACGGATTGAAGCGCCTGATGCTGGTGGGTTACGTATCTCTCACCGGCGGCGTCCTCGATTTCCTGATCAACCGGCGGGTGGAGACGGTATTTATCACGGCAACCGGGCGTTTCCGGGCACGGCTGGGGGGCGACGTCCATCGGCACGTTCAGTTGCGCCGCGCCCAATACCTCACATTGAGCGGTGTGGGCGGCCCGCCCGTCGCCGCCGGCATCGTCTCCGGAAAACTGGAAAACATGGCGCGGTTCCTGATCAGCAGGGGCAGACGGTATGATGACGAGGCCCTGCGCATCGCCTCGGCCCGAATCCGTGCCATTCGGCATATCTGCGATGAGGGCACCTCCGATCTCGACCGATTGAGAGGCCTGGAGGGCGCCGGCACCCGCATCTATTACGGCGCCTTCGGCGGTCTCATCAAAAATCCGGACTTCCGCTTCACCGGACGGAACAAGCGTCCCCCGCTGGATCCGGTCAATGCCATGCTCTCGTTCGTTTACACGCTGTTAACCAACGAGGTGCTCTCCGCGGTCAAGGCCGTCGGCCTCGATCCATACCTGGGCGCGCTCCATGAGATCAGCTACGGCCGCCCCTCCCTGGCCTGCGACCTCGTGGAGGAATATCGGTGTCTGCTCGGCGACCGGATGGTTCTCGGATTGGTCAACCGGAAAATGCTGTCGCCCGGGGATTTCATATACCGGAAGAATCCGCCGGACACCTTCGTTGACGAGCGGGATATGAAGGAAAAACGCCCCGTCGAGATGAAGCCGCCGATCATGAGAACCTTCATCGCGAGCTACGAAGAGATGATGGCCAGGGAAATTTACTACCCTCCGGACGACTGCCGAACCGCCTACAGGCAACTGATTCATCGCCAGGCCGCAAGGTTTGCCGAGCACCTTCTCGAGGAGGGGAAGCCCTACAAACCGTTCATCATGGACCATTGAATGTTTTACCTGGTGTGTTTCGACATTGTCGACGACAAGACCCGGCGGCGCGCCGTGAAGATTATAGGCGAATACGGCTGCCGGGTTCAGAAATCCGTTTTCGAGTGCCCCGGTCTCGGGGAGAAACGCTTCCTGACCCTGCGCAACCGTCTCGAGGAGGTGATAGACAACCTGTGGGACACCGTCCGGTTTTACCGGCTTTGCAGCGCATGTCTGAAGGAGACGGAGTTTGTGGGGATCGGCGAGCCGCCTCGGGACGATTCGGCGAGGATTGTCTGAGGGTTCGGGGCGGGCGGCGCGCCGAAAGGGGCGGGAGGTTGGCCCCGCCCCGTAAAGAAATTATTTGGTCATGTTGGCGACCACGAAGCCGCCCCGGGGTCTTTTCATCAGGAACCGGATCGCTTCGCCTTTCTTGATCTTGCCCATCAGGCTCTGGAATTCGGCGATGGAGGACACCGGCTCCCGGT
>NZ_JBFXGG010000159.1:0-5410 GCF_050178255.1 Desulfococcus sp.
GCCTACTGCGTCTATCCCGGCCTCGGCGGGAGACGGATGCGCCTCCGGGACCCGGAGCGGATCGTGGATGAGATGGAAACGCTCCACCGCGGCTTCGGCGTCGAATGGTTTCACTTCACCGACGGCGCCCTCTGGGTATTGACGCTGCCGCCGGGAGGGGCGGCTCATTCCCACAGGCCCTTTTGGTTTCGAGGGCGCTCAATCCGTCGTGACGTCGCCGGATGTCGAAGAAACGCGGTCGGAGATTCTTCAGAATTTTCCGGCTGAACTTCGCATATAGGAAAAACTTGTGGAATCAGCTTCCAAAAAGCACATGTACCGATATTTGATGATGCTCACCATCGCATCGACGGTGGGGCTTCAGGGCTGGCGGACCCTCTTCGACAATTTTGCCGTCAATGCGGCGGGATTGGACGGGCACCATATCGGCATCATCCAATCGATCCGTGAAATTCCGGGTTTCATGACATTTCTGGTGGTGTATGTCCTGTTGATCATGCGGGAGCATCGTCTGTCGGCCCTCTCGGTTCTGATGCTCGGGGTAGGGATCGCCGCCACGGGATACTTTCCGTCCTACGGCGGGCTGATCCTCACGACCTTCGTCATGAGTCTGGGGTTTCACTGCTATGAAACCACCAACCAGTCCCTTACCCTCCAGTATTTCGATCGGGACACGTCCCCCTGGGTCTTCGGCAAACTCCGCAGCATGGCCGCGGCATCCAATATCGCCGTGGGCCTGTTCATCTACCTGGCGGCCGGGATCATGGATTTTCAACAGCTCTTTCTCCTGCTCGGCGGTCTCGTCGCCGCCGTGAGTTTCTGGGGATTTTCCCAGGATCCCACCGACAGGGACATCGTTCCCCAGCAAAAGCGGATGGTTTTCAGACGGCGTTACGGTCTCTATTATCTTCTGACCTTCCTTGCGGGAGCCAGACGGCAGATCTTCACCTCATTCGCGGTCTTCCTGATGGTGAAGAATTTCGGTTTTTCGGTTCGGGAGATTACGCTTTTGTTCGTCTTGAACAATATCGTCAACTATTTTCTGAGTCCGTTCATCGGCCGGTGCATCATCCGGTACGGGGAGCGTCGGGTCCTCTCCCTGGAATACGCGGCACTGATTTTGATCTTCGCGGCGTACGGCATCGTTCAGGAAAAATGGATGGTGGCCCTTCTGTATATCCTGGATCACATCTTTTTCAATTTCGCCATCGCCATCCGGACCTATTTCCAGAAGATCGGCGATCCCGCGGACATCGCCCCCAGCATGGCCGTGGGCTTCACCATCAACCACATTGCCGCTGTTTTTTTCCCGGCCCTGGGGGGCATGCTCTGGATAATCGACTATCGGATCCCTTTCTGGTTCGGAGCGGGCTTGAGCCTCGCCTCGTTTTTAGCGGTACAGAGAATCCGCATTCCGATGCGGATTGAAGCGCTGCCGATCAAGTCCGGAACAGATCGCAAAAAGACGTCCCCATGATGGATCAGGCCTGTGATTTCAGGGATGCCAGACTGTCTGGGAACGGCATCGACGGGATGCCGCGTCAATCCGTTGCGTCGTGACGGCTGGAAACGGCGATCTCATATGATCCGTCGGCTTTCGCGTCGAAGGTAATGTCAACCTCCAGAAATTGCTGGATCACATGGGCGTTGGTGCGGGTATGACGGGACGGGGGGAGCGTCCGGAAGCGGCCCCTGCCGGCCAGGGCCAGGGGGACGAGCAACTGATCGGCCAGGCGGCGCCCCACGGGGACGTCCGCAGCCAGATATTCACGGGCCTCGGCGACGACCGCCATGGCCACTTTCTCGGCGGGCACGCCGCGACGGCCGAAGCCCGAGAAGATCTCGGTGACGGCGTCGCTTTCCACCGCCAGGGTCACGATATTGCCGGGACCCGGCGAATCGGAGACCTCGATCACTGAAAGGCAATCGTCTTTAAGCGTGATATGGCGGCGGATCACGGCGAGCTCTCGTTCGGCAATGTGACGGGGAAGCTTCGCCGTGACCGCTGCGGCGCTGCAGCGATTGACGCTTCCTCGCTGAAGGAGATCGAAGCCGTTCAGTCTGAGACAAGGTCGAATGTCAACCTGAAAGCGTCCGCCGCCGGCCGGAAAGAACCCGGGCCGGGCAAGCGTTGCCGTTACCTCGGGCCCCATCCGTCGGATCATGGGCAGGAACGTCCGGTCGAGAAAGTCGAAAGGCGGGGCGAACGGGTTGTGGGTGCCCCCCTCGAGAATCAGCCGGGTGTCGCCTTCTGCAGTGAGCAGGGGCGGCAGGATCGCCTGGAGGACCAGCGTGGCGCTGCCGGCGCTGCCGACGTCAAAACGATATCGGCCGGGATAAACCCCTTCGGGCTGAAAGGTGAGGCGGCCGGCGCCCAAGGCCGCGCCGATTGTCCGGGCATGCCCGACGGCCGTGGCGGCCGAAACCGCTGCGAGGTGCTGTCGCATGAGTCCCGGGCGGTTGCGGTTAGCCCGGATGCGAGTGATGGTGAACGGCGTGCCGGTGGCCAGGGACAACGCCAGCGCCGTTCGCAAAATCTGCCCTCCGCCTTCGCCGTAGGCACCGTCAATCTGGATCATCTGCCGTTTTTCGCTTCCTGCCGCCGTCCCACAATGGGTTCAAGGCGCGCCGTGTAGGGGTGGGGGAGGGTCATCCTCGGTCCGGTGTTGCATTACCTCCGCCTGCAATGCTTTGAAGGTCGCCAGTTGATCGGGGGTCAGGATTTCAGAGAGTGCGCTTTCGGTTTCCTGCTGGATGTCGTTCATTCGTGTCCGAAATTCCGTTTCGGTAAGACGGTCTTTCCAATGTCGCCGGAACAATTTCCGCTTCTTGCGAAAATCCTTTCGAAGGATGACCTGAACCTCATCCCACGCCGTGTCGCTCAAATTGAGCTGTTGCTTCAATCGCATCCGAAAGGATCGTGCTTCCGAATGCCTTGGGGGTCCGAATTTGTCGTGAGGCCTCAGCCACCGTTTCCGGAACCGGTGAAAATCGTTTCTGAAGCTTTCCAGCTTTTCCTGCTGATCGGTTGAAAGGTTTGCCTTCAGCATTTCAAAATGGCGTTCGATGATGGCGTCCAACTCACCGGCGTGTTTTTTTCTGAACTCATAGAGGGCTTCCTCGAGGTCACCCAGAATATCCGAGGTTTTTTTCTGCTGCTCCGGTGTCAGGCCCAGTTCGTTCCCGATCTTCTCCATGAATCGGGGAAACAGGAAGGCGGCCGGCCCCCGGACCATCCGTTCGAACTGGCGTTTGGCATAGAGATGGGTTCCCACGGTCCCGAGGACGATTCCCGCGAAAAAGACCAGCAGGATTCCCGCTATCATCTTGAGTTTAAGGTGGTTCATCTAAAAAATTCCCATGGATTGCACCAGACTGAATTCGAGGGGATCGCCGATGAACAGACGGGCCATTTCGTATTCGGTCTGGAAACCGTCTTGAAAGGCGACCACCGACAGCATCACAATGACCAAAACGCATGCCGCGGCGGCGAACCGCCAGGACAAGCCCGTGAATTCATATACGACGCGGGCACGCCACGCCAATGCCGAGGGAAGGACGTGGATGCGTTCCATAACCCCTCGCTGCCACCCGTCCGGAACAGGAGCGGCTGTTTTTTCACGGTAGGCCGTTCTCAGAACAGCGTTCAATCGATTTCTGTAAACGGGTTTCATCGATCCTCCTCGTGTCGGGCCAGCCCGATGAGTATCTTCTCGAGTTTCTTTCTGGAGCGAAACGTTCGAACCTTTACGTTGGCCACGCTCCAACCCAGCAGACTTGCGGCTTCCTTCCCTGTCAGACCTTCCAGGTAGACCAGTTCCAGCACCATCCGATCCTCGGCGGAAAGCCGGCCGAGAGCCTCCTCCAAAACCTCCCGGGCTTCCTTCCGTCGTCCCAGATTTTCATGATCGATTTCAGCGTCATTGGAAAGGGTTTTTTCCAGCCACTCCGCCTGGGCTTCCGTCAGAGAGCTCATGGGCATCTCCCGGTTCCGGTAGTGTTTCCGCCAGAAATCGTAACAGGTCCTGACGGCGATGGATGACAACCAGTGCTTGAAGCTGCCGGTCTGTTTGAAGCCCGGCAGGGATTGGTAAACCTTGACAAAGACCTCCTGAGCGGTTTCCTCGACCTGATCGTACGGAAGGTGTCTCTTCAATATCCGCAACACCGGTTGTTCATAGCGCTTCAGGAGCGTTTCGAAGACATCGGCATTCCCCGCGATGATCTGCTGAATAAGAGCCGCGTCGCTTTCAGTGGTGGCGATCTGCTGCATAATGAGAAGTCGGGTGTCGATGACCGGCCGGAGCCGGGGCAATGCGCCCCGGACCCCGGCATATGATCCTATTTAATGAGGGCGTCCAGTTGTTTTTCGAATTCCGTCCATCGACGACCGGAGTTATCCTGCATCCTTTGATGACGGCGGTTCATATTTTCCTTGACGGCGGCGAGCTGCTCAGCGGTGAGTATCTTTTTGATGTCGCTCACCATTTTGAAGCGGAGAACCATCATGGCCTCTCCTGCCGTCGCCGCTTTCGCGTGGGCCTTCCGGACCGCCGCTTCGTCCGCGTCATCCGCCATCAGGGTCTTCATCATGTCCTGGCGGGCCGTTCTCACGGCATCTCTCTTGGCGTTCAGGTCGGTCGCGTAATTTTTAACGATACCGACGACCTGCTGCATCTGGTCCTCGGTAAGGTTCGCGTCCCTCAGAAATCCGAGACCCATCATGCCGTAACCGCCGTGCTTTCCGCCGTGTCGGCCATGAAACCCCATATTGCCGTCACAGTTTTTCCAACCGCCCCCGCGACCGGCCATGGCCTGGGAGCCGAGGGTGAAAATCATGGCAAGCGCCGCGATAATTGTCAATCCTTTGTTGATCTTCATAGTATCCTCCATGTATCGAATGATAAAAGTGATGAATGGTCGTTGAAGCTTCACGACTGTCGACGGTATTGCCGCCTTATGATGTTATCATCGTTGCCGCGGGGGAAATGGTTACAAAAAAAATGACCGAGATCGGAGGCACCGGATTGTCACTCATCCGGCGGAAGGTTATCGGGTACTTTTGAAAGCGCATGCCGTGCAGTGGGAGTGGGGCTGACATGTTGATTTTTATCCGGAGGCGACCTATAGAGGAGGGGCGTCTCGGGCGTTCTCTCTCAACCTTTTAAACATTTCTGGAATGGATATCGACAATGCAGGATTTCAACATCACCAGACCCATTACCGTCCGGATCGGGGAAATCAATTACGGAAACCATGTCGGCTATCAGCATTATCTCACCTACTTCCAGGAGGCTCGAATCGCTTATCTCGCCCACCTGAGCTTTACGGAAAAGGATATCGGGGGATACGGCATGATGGTGTCCGAAGCGACCTGCCGTTATCGCCGTGAGCTGTTTCTGGGGGACCG
>NZ_JBFXGG010000160.1:0-5364 GCF_050178255.1 Desulfococcus sp.
GGTTCGGTCGGCAGCCTCAACCCCATATGTCCTCACCAGATCATCGTAATGCAGCCGCTCCGCACCGTAGCCGGCCCAGAGACGGCGCTGGGAGAGGGGCTCGGTTTTCTCTTCGTACCAACCGGCGGAAATGTAGTAGGTTCCCGGGGCCTTGCGGAATTCACGTCGGTAGACTGCGTCGCCGCCCAAAAAAAGGGCGATGCAGTCGTGCACCCGTGGGATGGCCATGGGAACGTCGCCGGCTTTGACACCTACCGATCCGCGGCCGCAGATACCATAGCCGATGACGATTCGCGACGCGTCACCCGCAGCGTTGATCTCGTCTACAGCTCCCTGGAGTTTCTCCCGCAGCAGGTTCGGCCGATCGTGGAGGCCGGCCTCCAGGAACCGGAATACGACATCCATCCCCAGCCGCTCGACTGCGTGACGCAGGTCAACGGATAGAACGGCACAGGCGACGACATATATCTTCTTTTTCACAATCATCAAACTCCTCGTTCTTCAGGTTTCGGTGCAGTCATCTCCGCCGACACAGACGCGCATCCTCGGGCGAAACGGAAACTTTCCTGCTGTATATTTGCTATAATATAAAGATATTGTATTCGAATCTCAATAAAAATGTTTCCCGAAACCCTACACTGCACCAAGGCCGCCCGAGTCATCTCGATTCTATTGTAACTCAACTTTCGACTTTCATGATGGTGACCGGATAGATACGGCCTGTGAAAGTCGAAAGTTGAGTTGTAAAAAACCCTCCATAGGTGTAAATATCTCTGGCGTCGTACAGGAAAACCATCAACGTTTCCGTCACAAGGGAGAGGAGAGATGAACGTCCGTTTTCTGCAGCCCCATCAAACCGAGGAGGCAATACGGGAGACCCCTGCGTCCGCCTGGTTCGGCGTCATCCGGTCAGTCGGATGACAGGGCGCATGGCGCCAACGAACATCCCGACGCCCCGACTTCGAGGGGTGCATGGCGCCGCCGCCAACGCTCCCGTGGGGGTCTTTGACTCCGGGATGGGCGGCTTGTCTGTGCTTCGTGAAATCCGCAAGGCGCTGCCGGAGGAGAATCTGCTCTATGTCGCCGACTCGGGCTACGCACCCTACGGCGACCGGCCCAGGGATTTTATCGAGAAACGGGCATCGGTCATCGCCGACTTCTTCCTGGTACAGGGGGTCAAGGCCATTGTGGCGGCCTGCAACACGGTCACGGGTGTTGCGGTCGACGGGCTCCGCACGCGCTGTCCCGTTCCGGTGGTAGCCATCGAACCGGCCATAAAGCCCGCCGCCGGCATGACGCGATCCGGGGTGATCGGCGTTCTGGCCACCCGGCAGACCATCGCCAGCGACAGAGTCTCACGTCTGATCGCCCGCCATGGAAACGGCGTGCGCATTCTCCTGCAGGCATGTCCCGGCCTTGTTGAGCAGGTGGAGCGCGCGGAGTTGGGCGGTCGGAAAACCGTCTCCCTGGTGGAAAACTATGTCACGCCTCTCCTCGAAAAAGGCGCCGACACGCTTGTTTTGGGGTGCACCCATTATCCATTCCTCTCACCCATGATCAAGGCCGTCGCCGGACCCACCATTACCGTGATCGACCCTGCCGCCGCGGTGGCGAAGGAGCTGAGACGTCGCCTCAATGCGGACAACATCGCATCATGCGGCAGCCGGCCCGGAACCGAACGCTTCTGGACCAGCGGCCCCATCGATCACGCAAGAAGGATCATCGGGGAACTCTGGGGATCCTGCCCCGACGTCCGGAGCCTGCCGTCATCCGACGACAACGAACACCACACCGGATAATCTTTCCAAATGGCGGATGTCATGGTCTTCAGGCATGGCGTTTCCCCGATATGCCGCGAGGGGGCAAAAGCCCCACCCGCAATTCGGAGATGGTATATCATACATCGGTGGGAATTATTCCACTCGATCTGGAGCGGGCTAAAACAGAACCCAGAGCAACCGTCCAGAAGACGCTTGACGTTTCATCCTTCCCGGTTTTATGAAGGATATGGCGAAATGATCCTGTTTAAGAAAGGAGATCTTTACAGAGGCGGTATGGATCGCTACAGCAGTTTTGAAAACCTTAACGCCTGCGAACGCCGAGGGATTGATTACCGCATTCGTTGGCGACTCGGAAGCACCGGTGTCGCCATTCTGAGTATCCACGGCGGTGAGATCGAGCCCGGGTCAACCCGAATCGCCAACGCCATTGCCGGATGGGATCATTCTTTTTACGCTTTTGAAGGCATCAAACCCGGCGGAAATCTGGCGTTGCACATCACCAGCACCCGATTTGACGAACCCACCGTCCTGGACATCGTCTGCCAATCGGATGTCGCCATCTCAATTCACGGCAGCGCGATCATGACCCCGATCGTCCATCTGGGAGGATTGGATGCCGAATTGAAGCATCATATACGCCGAGAGTTGCACGAATCGGGATTTCAGGCAACGGATTGCATAGATCGTCGTTTCGGTGCGACGAGTCTGAAAAACATCTGCAACCTGTGTCGCCGCGGCATGGGCGTTCAAATGGAAATCAGCCGCGGCTTGCGCCTCATGATGTTCCAGGACCTGACACCCGAAGGAAGGTACTATTCCACGGCGATCTTCACCCGGTTCACGGAGGCGGTTCGCAGGGCCGTCTCGCCCTTTGCGCTCATCTACGCGGAAACGCGGCCGCTTACCAATACGGATTGAGATATTCAATTGACGGCGATGAATTCGCTGTATACGAAAAAAAACGATTGGAATGAAACGATGCTAAGCCCGGATCTCCCAACACTGAACGACTCGGAAGGCGACGCGATCCCCCGCGGATTTCCGAGAGTGATTGACGCCCATATCCATATCTTCCCGGACAATCTCTTTGAAGCCATACGCCGGTGGTTTGATCGGAACGCCTGGCATATCCGATACGCCTTGACCGCCGCCGAAGTATTCGATTTTCTGTTGTCCCGGGGCGTAAATCATATCATCGCACTTCAATATGCGCATTCCCCGGGGATTGCAAGGGACCTGAATCAATTCATGGTACGGCAATGCCGGCGATACCGTGGCCGCGTTACCGGCATGGCCACCGTCTTTCCCGGCGAGGAGGGCGCCGATACGATCCTGCAGGAAGCTTTCGATGACGGTCTGGGCGGCGTAAAGCTCCATACCCATGTACAATGCTTCGACATCGATTCGGATGCCGCCCACCTCATCTTCGATGTCTGCCAATCCAACCGTAAACCGGTTGTGATTCATTTCGGAAAAGAGCCGAAAAGCCCTGTTTACCGGTGCGATCCCCATAAAATCTGCGCGGCCGACAAACTGGAAAGCGTTCTCGTTAATTTTCCAGATCTTCACATCTGTGTTCCCCACCTGGGCTTCAGCGAGATCCGCGAATACAGACAGTTGATCGAAAAATACGATCATCTCTGGCTTGACACCACCATGGTGTTGACGGACTATTTCCCCATCGCCGACCCCATAGACCTGAAGCACTATCGCCTGGACAGAATCATGTACGGATCCGACTTTCCCAATATTCCCTATGCCTGGGACAGAGAATTGAAACGGCTTCGGGATTCGGGACTTACCGACGAGGAGCTGGACAGGGTGTTGAATAGGAACGCATCGGAATTTTTCGCCATACGGGAGTCTCCCGCCTCATGATGCAATACCGCGAACCTAAAGCTCATCCCGGATCTTCGAGATCAGATGCTCCCGGATCCGTCGCATCTCCCGGGTTGACAGGACCATACCCGGCGCGATCTTCTTGATGACCCGCTTGATGATGAGTCGGACACGGCCGATGCTGAGATCGTACATCTCCGAGATCTCTCTGGGAGACCGTCCCTCCAGGAGCCAACAGACGATATCCTTGTTGCGGTCGCTCTCCCGACGATTCGGCCTGGGTTCTGTGATGGGCTCACCCTTGTCTTGTGTAAAGACGTCTTCCGGGGGACTCAGAAGCATCCAATGCGTGACGTGCCTGCTCGTTCTTCTTCCCTGGGATTCACGCCACACATTGGCGTCGGCGTCGTAGATCATGACGTTATAGCTGAAGTCTTTCAGGTCGGGGTGAGACACGAATGCCAACACCTCTTCCTCGGACGGCGGCAGCTCATCCTGGATGCTGGTCCATGAATACATCATTTGCGGTATCCTCCGAGACACGGTTGACGGTTGGTAGTCCGAGGTTCATATTATGCAGTTATGGACATACAAAATCAATATTCAACTTTCGACTTTCATGACGATGACCGGCACCGGCCTATGAAAGTCGAAAGTTGAGTCAATATATTTATAAAGGAACGTACAACATCGTGAACACCCGGTACCGTCTCATCTGTTACGCAAGCCTGATCGGCGCAATGATCCTCTGGTCCAGTTCTTTTCCCGCCTTGAAAATCGCGTTTCGCACCTACGATCCCGTGGTGGTGATCTTCGGACGCATGGCGGTGGCGTGCCTCTGTTTTCTGCTCTTTTTCCGGTATTTCAGATCGATTCGGCTCAAGAAAGGTACGATAAAATACCTGGTGTTCATGGCGTTTTGCGAACCGTGCCTCTATTTTATCTTTGAAGCCAAGGCCCTGGCGTATACCACGGCCTCCCAGGCCGGTATCATCGCCGGCACCCTGCCGCTTCTGGCTGCGGTGGCAGCTCACTATACCCTGAAGGAGCATCTGTCCCGACAGACGGTCATCGGGCTGGCCCTGGCCATTGCAGGATCGGGCTGGCTGAGCGTGACGGGTCAGGCATCGGAAAACGCTCCCAATCCGCCATTGGGCAACTTCCTGGAATTCGTGGCCATGATATGCGCCACAGGCTATATTATCACTCTGAAAAAGCTCAGCCGTTTTTATTCGCCGGTTTTTCTGACCGCAACCCAGGTTGCGGCCGGCTGCCTTTTCTATATGCCGCTGCTTCTGTTGCCGTCGACCACCCTGCCCTCGGAAATCGACATCCCGGGTCTCTTCGCGGTGGTCTACCTGGGCGCCTTCGTAACCATCGGCGCCTACGGTCTCTATAATTTCAGCCTCAGCCGCATTCCCGTCAACCAGGCATCCGTATTTGTAAACCTGATCCCGGTATTCACCATCATTCTCGGATGGCTGATCCTGAACGAACAACTCCTCCCCCAGCAGTATCTCGCCGCGGTTTTGATTCTGATCGGAATCTTCATCAGCCAGGGCGGGACGATATCCGAAGTTCCCGTTTCCCACGCCGTCGAGCCCTGCTCCGCATCGAAATAGCGACGGTGCCGCTACTCTTAACTTTTCAACTTTCATGATGGTGACCGGATGGATATGGCCGATGACAGCCGAAAGTTGAGTCAACTTCTTTCAAGCGCGCCGAATCCCGTCCCGGCGCCCAT
>NZ_JBFXGG010000161.1:0-5197 GCF_050178255.1 Desulfococcus sp.
AATGGCGGGCCTCTCCGCGTTCTTTCGGGGACTCTATGCCGAAAGGATCATTTCCCGGCCGGTGAGCCTCTCCCTCTTCCGGGATCCCGGATTCCAAGGCGCCGCAGGCCACGGAAGGCCTATCGCGTCAGCGTGCCGTAGATCCTGAGCAGCTTGGCCGGCAGTTCCCGGACATCCGAGATGACATTGTGGTGAAAGCTGCCGTAGAGGTCGTCCAGCCGCTCGTCGCCAAGGATATTGACGGTGATGGCCCGGGCATGGACGCCTTTGGCCCGGGCTTCGGCAATGGCCTTCCGGGTGTCGGCAATGGCGTATTCCCGCTTGTAGCCCGTATCGTTGGGGAAACCGTCCCCCAGAATGATGAGCAGCCGAACCCTGGCCGCCGTCGCCGCCAGCTGGGCCGTCGCGTGGCGGACGGCCGCGCCCGTTCGGGTGCTGCGCTGGGGGGTCACGGCGCTGATCCGCCCTCGAACGGCATCGTCCACCGGCGCGTCGAAATCCTTGATCCGGTAGTAGTCGACCCCCAGGCGCCCGGTCCCGGAAAATCCCGCCACCGCGAAATTGTCCCCCACCACCGTCAGGGCCTCCGCAAAGAGCACGACGGCCTCCTTTTCCAGGTCAAGCACCGTGGCGGCGGATTCGAAAACCCGATTGGCGGTGGAACGGGACAGGTCCACCAGCAGCAGCACCGCCACGTCCCGCTGTTGCTTGACGCGCTTGATATAGAGCCGGTCCGAGGGAAGAATCCCCGCCTTTCGTTCGACGGCGAAGTCGATGAGCGCCCGGTAGTCGAAATCGTCCCCTTCGGTCCAACGGCGCAGCAGGACGAGGCCCTCGGGCCTGAGCAGTTCAAAGGCCCTGCGGATGTTCCGGACCAGGCCGCGGCGGGACCGGAGGACCTCCTGGTAGACATCGTCGGCAGCCGCACCGAGGGGTCGTTCCAGCACCCGGACGTGATCATGGAGATAATCCCCCAGCTGATGATCCCATTCCCGGTACCAGTAGACCGGATAGGGCACATCCTCCGCCGGTCCTGCCGCCGTGCCCGTTTCGCCCAGAACCGCCGCGAGCACCTCGGCCGGAAGCCCGGCGTTCAACGGATCGGGCGGTAAACCCTTCCCCGCATCGGGGGAGAGGGTCATTTCCCGGAGGTCTTGCGAAGAAAGGACGCCCTGCTGCATCACGAGGCGCTTCAACAGGTCCTGTCGATAGACCTTGACGCCTTTTGCCCTCAGCAGGGTCTGGATGCGCCGGGCCGTACGATGGTGATCGATGTGGGCCGAAAAATGGAGATCCGATCGGAACCGACGGCCGAAGGGCGGTGACAGGGGGCTGGGGTGCCCGTCCCCGGCGATCAGGCGCCGGACCAGGGGGTAGCTCTCGAAAACCAGAGCCCCGACGGCGTTCACGTCGCTTTCCGGGGTGATACGGCCTTCAAAACACCGCTCCACCGCTTCGAGGGACCGACGAAACCCGGGGTCGCGGATATCGAGCGTCTCCCCCATCCCTATCCGCCGGTAGAGCCAGGAGAGAAGCTCCCGGGGCCGCTCCTCGGGGGGTGCGATACCGGCGGCCCGAACCAGAAAGGGAAAAGCCCTTTTCACCACCCCGGGATATACCCGGCCAAGGATCACCCGCAGACGACCCTGTTCGAAAACGGTAAAGAGGTCTCGGGCCAGTGCCGGTTCCGGGAAGATTCCGAAAAACCGCTCGAGATCCGGCTCGAGATCCGGCTCGAGATCCGATCGATGCGCGGCGTCCGGCTCCGGCAGCGACACGTGCAGCCCCTCCAGGGTCCGCTCCAGATCGAAGTCATAGGTGCCGAATTCGTAAACCGCCGATTCGAGGCGCACGAGACACGTGTACATCTCCCGATTCTCGTCACGGGAGGGAAACCGACCGATCTCGTCGGCGAGATAGATGCACCGGCCGTCGGAAAGGACCAACGGCGGCGTGGAAGCCCCCTCGAGGGCGCCGGCAGCCGTCGCCGACATGGGCCGGAGGGCGATCCTCAGCCCGGTTCGGGCCTTGAGATACCGATTGAGCCGCCCCCGAATTTCGGGAAGGGCCACGGTGACCAGAAGCTCCCGATAGGCATCGATGCCCTGCCGGGAGGCGAGGGAGAGGAAACGGAGGCCCTCATCCGCGTTGCGGCCGAAGGCCTCGAGACCCGCGGTGACGAATCGGCGCAGGCCGTCCTCCGAAAGCCGGCAGAGCTTTTCCGAAAGGGCGGTCATGAAGGGACGTACGAGGCGGACGTCCGTGCGCGCCACCCGCCGAAGCTGGGAGATCTGCGCGTTCCGTTTCGCCTCGGGGAGGGCGGCCGTCGTTTCGGGCACGGCCCTGGCGAGGTGGAGGCATTCATTATAGGGGAGGTCCCGGGAAAAAATCTCCAGCAGCAGCCCCAGAAAGGCGGCGGCGGCGCCAAGTTGCCCCTCCTCCAGGAGGGTCGCGAGGTAGTCGAAGGGTTTTTTGAGGGTGTACTCCCCCTTTTTCCGCATGACCCCGACCGCCCGGGAGAAGCGATCGATCAAATCGTCGTCGCCGTGCCTCAGGACCGGCACCCAGTAACGGGCGAGCATCCGGCCGAGATTGACGCCCTTTTCCCCGACATACCGGATCATCCCGCGATATGCGGCGATGCGGTCTGCGGAGACCTCACCCAGAAGCCGGGCGTAGCCTTCGGCCGTCAGATACCCCAGCTCGATGTCCCTGACCATGGCCCAGAGGGTCTCTTCCTCCAGCAGGTCGAGATCGTCCCTGGAAACGCGGGAGCGCTTGGGAGAAAGAATGGCCGCCACCTTCGCGCTCAGTTCGGGATCCACCACGGCAAGACGCTCGCTCAGAAGCGCCGTGCCGTCGTCACCGCCCGTGGAAGGGACGTCAGAAGAGGTCATCGATCAGATCCCCCAGTGTCTCCTGGAGACGCTCGTCATCCGTGAGGGGCAGACAGACGGCCGACCGGCATGCCTCCCGGACGGGCACATGCAGGCGGATCAGCCTTGCCGCGTAGATGAGCAGGCGGGTCCCGGCGCCTTCGGTGAGACCGTGTTCCCGGATATTCCGAATCTTTCCGGCAAGGGTCACCAGCTTCGCGGCGGTCTCCCGGTCGATTTCCCCCTCCCGGGAAACGATCTCGGTCTCCAGGTCGGGGGCGGGATAGTCGAAATCCATGGCGATGAAGCGTTGTCGAGTGCTTTGCTTCAGGTCCTTGAGGACCGACTGATAGCCCGGGTTGTAGGAGATGACGAGAACGAAATCGGGGTGGGCGATCAGAACCTCTCCTGTTTTATCGATGGCCAGGGTCCGCCGGTTGTCGGTGAGGGGATGGATGACCACCGTGGTATCCTTCCGGGCCTCGACGACCTCGTCCAGGTAGCAGATGGCGCCCATCCGGACGGCCCGGGTCAGGGGGCCGTCCTCCCAGACGGTTTCATCGCGCTTCAGGAGATACCGTCCGATGAGATCGGAAGCAAAGAGGTCTTCATGGCAGGCAACGGTCACCAGCGGACGATCCAGCCGATAGGCCATGTGCTCCACGAAACGAGTCTTCCCACACCCGGTGGGGCCTTTCAGCATCACCGGCAGCCGTGCCGCGTAGGCCGCCTCGAAGACGGCGACCTCGTCTCCCGTCTCCAGATAGTAGGGGGCCTGTCTGATCCGGTAGCACTCCCTCATCGCCGCCATGGTACCATCCGTCATTCCGTCGTCCTCCAATTGATCTTGCGTTGCATCGGCAAACATGTCTATATCCATCACGCCCGGCGCGGACATCCGCTTCGGGCGCGCCGGGCGGAATGTCCGGCCCGTTTCATACGACAAATTAAGGAATTATAGCATAATGGAAACAAACCACAACCCGAATGTCCACCGCTGCCGGGCGGGCGGGAAGGAGATCATCCTGGTGGGAACGGCCCATGTCTCCAGGGAGAGCGCCGAGCTCGTCCGAAGGACCATCGAGGCTGAAAAACCCGACACGGTCTGTGTGGAGCTCTGCGCATCCCGATACCAGGCCATCCGGCAGCAGGACCAGTGGCGGGAGATGGATATCGTCAAGGTCGTTCGGGAAAAGAAGGCCTTTCTGCTCCTTTCGAACCTCATGCTGGCGGCCTTCCAGAAACGCATCGCCCAGAAACTCGACGTCGTCCCCGGACAGGAGATGCTGACGGCCATGGAGACGGCGGATGCCGTGGGAGCCCGGATTCACCTGGCTGACCGGGACATCCGGGTGACCCTGTCGCGGACCTGGCGGATCATGGGATTCCGGGACAGGATGAAGCTCCTCTTTCAGCTCATTCTCTCCATGGGGGATCTGGGGGAGATCAGCGAGGCGGACGTGGAGCGCATGAAGGAGCAGGACATCCTGGAAAGCCTCCTGGATGACGTCGGCAGATCCCTCCCGGTTCTCAAAAGCATCCTCATCGACGAGCGGGACCAGTATCTGACCCACCGCATCCGGACCGCACCCGGATCGAAGATCGTCGCGGTGGTGGGGGCCGGTCACGTGCCCGGCATCCTCGCCGGTTGGGAGAAGGAGATCGACATCGCGGCCCTGGAGGAGATCCCGCCCAAGGGCCGTCTTTCGGGGGCACTCAAGTGGCTTCTGCCCCTCCTCATCGCGGCGATCTTTCTCGTCGGGTTTTTCGGAGGCGGCGCCGAGGCGGGGGCCCGGATGGCCTTCTCGTGGGTGGTGGCCAACGGCGTCTTCGCGGGGCTCGGCGCTGCCGCGGCCCTGGCCCATCCGGCGACCGTCGTCTCGGCCGTCGCAGCCGCGCCCCTGACCTCCCTCAACCCCATGGTGGCGGCGGGGTGGGTCTCGGGTCTGGTGGAGGCTTTGGTGAAAAAGCCCCGGGTCATGGACTTCGAGGATCTGCCCAAAGACATCCTCTCCGTCCGGGGCTTCTGGCGCAACAAGGTGACCCGCGTGCTCCTCGTGGTGGTCTTCACCAACCTGGGCAGCACCGTCGGAACCTTCGTGGCCATCCCCCTCATGGTCAACGTCCTGGGATAGCTGTTCGAGCCCCGGCAAGGCAGAGCGAGGAAGGCGTATGCGGTTATACGTCGACGAGCGATAACGCAGGCGGGGGTGCGCTCCCGAATCTCCGAAACACCGTCGGCGACGGGAGCGCGCCCCCGGCAAGGCAGAGCGAGGAAGGCGTATGCGGTTATACGTCGACGAGCGATAACGCAAGATCGG